>JBGVHY010000001.1:0-9331 GCA_045122755.1 Acutalibacteraceae bacterium
ACAGCATTGTTTGTGTTACAGTTTTCATGACGAATGGTTAATCCTCCTGTCTGTTTTGTCTCGCAACTTAACTGTAACACAGGATTTCCCATTCGTCATCTATTTTTTCTTATTCTGTAACACATCTATTGTAATCCTACACGCTTTTTTGAAAAAAGATTAAAAAAAGACTTGATTTTTAAAGTAATATGTGGTAGAATATCAATCGTTGACTAAACACTATCTATGCGCTGCTAGCTCAGTTGGATAGAGCATCTGCCTTCTAAGCAGAGGGTCGGGGGTTCGAATCCCTCGCAGCGTGCCAAAACGAAAATCCTGTCGATTCTTGTCGGCAGGATTTTCGTTTTGTATTATTCATTTTTCATTATTCAATATTCATCATTCATTCGACAGGATTTTCAATGAATAGTGAATGATGAAGGCGCTTCGCTGATGAATAATGAATAATTGATTAAACCTAAAGTTTCTGCTATAATATTGAAAAAGGCGGTGTCTTGAATGAAAGAAAATTTACTTATAGAAAATCTATTGCTTTTGCGGCACGAATTGTCAAATTGCATCAGCATTTAATTAAAACCAAAAAAGAAACTGTAATCTCAAAACAAATAGTACGAAGTGGTACAAGCATAGGTGCAAATATAAATGAAGCAAATTATGGTCAAAGTAAAGCTGATTTTATTTCTAAATTACACATAGCATTAAAGGAAACTGCCGAAACAGAATATTGGATTAAATTACTTTTTATGTCAGAATATATTGATGATAAAATGAGTAATTCCTTATTAGATGACTGCTTAGAAATCAAACGAATACTTATTGCATCTATAAACACCGCAAAGGAAAACAACAGATGATATATTTAAAACCAATAACACTTGACAACATAAATGATTTTAAAAACACACCGTACGATAATATGGCTCTTGAACAAAAAGAAGAAATGATAACCGAGAGCATAAATAAAATTCATAAAAATATGTATTTTGAACTTTTAGTGGTATATAAAAACGATGTTGTAATTGGATTTATGAATCTTTTCGCTCACTCGAAACACATTATAAGTTGTGGACCGACTATTAAAGAAGAATTTAAATGTAAAGGATTTGGCTTTGAGGCTGAACAGTTGGCGTTAAAATATGCTAAGGATAAAGGATTTACTGTCGCAGTTGGCGGCGTTGATGACAATAATATAGCAAGTATTAGATTACATGAAAAATTAGGATTTGAATTAGAGAGAAAATACCATAACAATCAAGGACGAACAATAAGACTTTATATTAAAGCTCTATAGCTTTGATATGTAGTAGTTTGAACACATAGATAAACCATTTAAATAACTTAGAATTTATACAGCCCTTTCAATCCAATCAAAAACGACAAGACTTCGTCTTGTTTTTTCTTCTATTGTGCTATAATAAGTTAAGAGATTTAAATGTGTATAAAAGGTGATGATATGAGTATTTCTTCGTCTACAATATATGTAAAAGATTACATCACTCTTCCTTGCAAAGATGCTTCTTGGGGCATAGCAAAAGCTATTGCAGAGGCAAAAAAGGTTAGGTGCGTCTGTTTTACAATTTGAAGCAGAAGTATACCAACTTAAAAGCTTTAACGATGATACTATAATTATAAAAGTGTTTGAAGGTAATCCTTGCTATGACAATATGGGGACATACTGTATGAACAAATTTACCGTTGACGGTACATTGGATGGCGAGACTTTGTCTTACGGTTCGGGGCTTTCTGAAAGATTTTGAATGATTGGTAACAGAATGTTATCATTAAAAGATGAAGGAGTTGCCGCAAAGGTTAAAAAAGGAGATATTATTACTGTTCATCAAGGAGCAAAAACTGATTTTCAATGTTTTTTTGGGAACATTCATAACCTCACTTTGAAGAATTTGCACACAACAAACAGCAATGGATTTGCTCATTTAGCTTTTAATATTCATAATCTGACTGTGAAAAATGTGAAATTCAAGCCTGAAGGTAATCAGTATTTTACAGCACCGAGGGATGCTTTTAAATTACATAAGTGCAGTGGTAATATCGCAGTACATGATATGTACATAGAGGGTGTTCGTATGGACGGACAGAATATGCATTCCAATTATCTCTTTCCACTTGAATTTATATCAAACGATACTGTTAAGTTTTTTACAATTGATGTTCACGATGCTCAAGATGTTTATGTTAGAAATTGCAAATTTGAGTGTATTAATGAGAAAATGCGTATAGATACTTCTTCTAGCAGTAATATTAATTTTGAATAGCCTTAACGAGTACTGAATATTACTCCTAAAGAAATATTTGATTTTCGTATAAAAAATCTTCCGCTAAAATTAGCGGAAGGTTTTTACTTCATTATTCATTTAGCCATAATATTTTTCCACAAACCTAACCGTTGCCATTGCGTCTTCGGCATAGTAGTCTGCATTTATCATCTGCGCGTAGTCCTCGGTGAGCACAGCGCCGCCGACAATAACTTTTATAGATTTATCGGTTTCATTAAGTAATTTAATTGTATCAGCCATTGAAGGAACTGTAGTAGTCATAAGAGCACTCAGTCCTACCAATTTACAGCCTTTTTCTACAGCGCAGTCCACTATTTGCTGAGGCTCAACATCTCTTCCTAAATCGTAAACCTTAAAGCCGTAGCTTTCAAGCAGAACTTTAACAATATTCTTTCCGATATCGTGGATATCGCCTTTTACCGTTGCAAGCACAACTGCTTTTGACTCATCCGAATCAGCGGCGGTCATTTTTGATTTCAACACGTCAAATGCACCGCTTGCGGCTTCTGCACTCATCAAAAGCTGAGGAAGATACGCCTTTTTATTCTCAAAATCTGCGCCGATTTCGTTAAGTGCAGGAATAATATGAGTGTTGATTATATCAAGTGGTTGCTCTGTTTTAAGCAGCTCCTCTGCCTGTTTTACCGCATTTTCAGTAACACCTTTTACAATTGCACGATGCAAATCCATTTCAGCCTTAGCGGTTTGCGGTGCAGTCTCTGCATTTTCGGTTGCATAAGCGATATAATCGGTGCAGTTGCAGTCGAGGTTTTTAAGCGCGCAGAATGCATAAAAAACATTCATCATTCCTTTAGAAAACGGATTCATAATTGCGCAGTTGAGCCCGTTTTCAAGCGCATTTGCGAAGAAAGTTGAGTTAATCAACTCTCTTTGCGGAAGACCGAATGAAATATTAGAAACACCGAGCGAGGTATAAACACCAAGCTTTCTGATAAGGCGAATAGACTCGAGCGTAACTTCGGCATTGGTTGAGTCGGACGAAATTGTCATCGCCAGCGGGTCAACAACTATATCCTTTTTATCAATGCCGTACTCGGCTGCGCGGTTTATGATTTTTTCAGCGATTTTTGCGCGATCAGCTGCGTTATCAGGTATGCCGTTTTCATCAAGTGTTAGGGCAATAACCGTACCGCCGTATTTTTTAACAAGCGGTAAAACAGTATTCATACTTTCCTCTTTACCATTGACAGAATTCACAAGCGCCTTGCCGTTATAAATTCTCAGCGCGGTTTCAAGAGCCTTAACATCAGAAGTATCAATCTGAAGCGGCAGGTCAGTAACCGCCTGCAAAGCAGTAACTGCGCTTTTCATCATCTGTTCTTCATCAATTTCAGGCAGTCCCACATTGACATCGAGGATATGCACACCTGCCTCAGCCTGAGTCACACCTTCGTTCAGGATATAATTAAGGTCATTGGCTTTTAGCGCTTCTTTAAGCTTCTTCTTCCCCGTCGGGTTGATTCGCTCGCCGATAAGCACAGGCTTTTCACCGATTATAACGCCATTTGTATAAGAAGAAACAACTGTATAAGTTTTAAATTCAGGGTATTTATACTCTATATCAGCAGTTTTTTGGATAGTTTTACGGATATATTCGGGTGTTGTTCCGCAACAACCGCCTAAAATGCAAGCACCGCTTAAAGCTATCTCACGCATCAAGCTTGAAAACTCCTCGGCAGACGTGGTAAAAACGGTTTCTCCGTTTACAACCTGCGGCAAACCTGCATTCGGGTTAACGATTAGCGGAAGCGAGCTGTATTTTGCATATTCCTTTACAACGGGCAGCATTTTATCAGGACCTAAAGAACAGTTTACGCCGATAGCGTCAACGCCTAAACCTTCTAAAAGAGCTGACATACTCAGCGGAGAAGCGCCCGTCATAAGCTTCATACTCTCATCGAAAACGTTGGTTACAAAAACAGGCAAATCGCAGTTTTCTTTAGCCGCCAAAACCGCTGCTTTTGTTTCGTAAGCATCGTTCATCGTTTCAATTAAAACAAGGTCAGCGCCGCACTGTGCTGCAACGCGCACATTTTTAGAAAAAAGCTCTACCGCATCTTCAAAGCTCAAATCGCCGAGCGGCTCTAACAATCTGCCCGTAGGTCCCATATCAAATGCAACGTAACTGTCATCAAAACCTTCGCAAGCTTTTTTTGCACATTCGATACCTGCGCAAATAAGCTCTTCAAAATTCTCAAATTTATCAGCATTTACACCAAAAGTATTGGTTTTTATAATATTTGCGCCTGCCTCTAAATAGCTTTTATGAAGTCCGATAATTCGCTCAGGATATTTTATATTCCAGCTTTCAGGTTTCTCGCCTGAGAGTAAACCCATACTTTGCAGAACAGTACCTGTTCCGCCGTCAAAATATAATCTTTTCTTTTTTATTGCTTCTTTTATATTCAATTACTTTGCACTCCCATTATTGCAGTAATAGATTTTACGGGTGTCATTAAAAGTGACGAATTAAGAGTTATTCCGAGAGTTTTGTCTGCTGATAGCGCTTTTAAAATTTCAGGTTGTATTTCAAGGCTTAAATCACCGTAACCGGGCGAAAAACGCGGTTTTGTTTTAAGTTCGCCCTCGATAAGCAAGTTTACATAATCGCAATAACTTTCAACCGCCGCGCTAGACAGCGCATCGGTTATAAAATGACGTGACTGCGACATCATATTAAGACGTCCGAGTAATCTGTCAACCCCTATTCCTGTAGTAACTGCGAAAACGAACGCTTCATTGCACCCGCTTAAATTTTTATATAAATTCTTGCTCTTAATTGTTGCAAATCCTAGGTTTACATAATTTTCAACCGACAAATCAACAGGCACTTTTATATAAGCATACTTATAGTTTACAACCTTTAAAAGCTCTGCTTTGCATTTCTCGATTTCCTCGCTTGTATATCCTACCTTGGTTTTAAGACGCTGAGCTAATTCACGCTCGTTTATCTCGATTTTTTTCGTTTCGGTAGTGCCCGATATAACACTGTAATTCATTATTTAAGTATCTCTTTTAAATTATTTTTGATTTTTTCAGCAACATCAGGTTTGTTCATTGAATAAACGTGAACTGCGTTTATTCCGTTTGCATAAAGGTCGATAATCTGCTCGGTTGCAAAAGCTATACCGGCTTCTTTTAATGCCGACGGATTATCAGCAAAACGGTCAACAATTCTTATAAATCTCTGCGGTAATGCAGATTCAGAAATCGACATAATTCTTTTAATCTGATTTGCATTTGTAACCGGCATAATGCCCGGCACAACAGGCACATCAACGCCTACTTTATAAAGGCGCATAATAAAATTATAAAGAATATTATTATCAAAAAACATCTGAGTTGTAAGAAATTCACAGCCGCTTTGCACCTTGATTTTAAGGCTTTCGATATCCGCGTAACTGCTCTCGCTCTCAGGATGAGTTTCAGGGTAGCAAGCGCCGCCGATACAAAACTCACTATCAAATTCTTTTATCTTATTAATAAGCTCATATGCATGATGATACTGCATTTTATCGCGGTCAAGTCCCTCAGGGATATCGCCGCGAAGAGCAAGAATGTTCTCAATTCCTTTTGCTTTTATCTTTTTAAGCTCAGCTTCAACTCTCTCTTCGGTAGATGAAACGCAGGTTAAATGAGTAAGAGGTGTAACACCTTTTTTCATTAAATCCTCTGCTAAATCAACGGTGAAATCTGAAGTTCCGCCGCCGGCACCGTAAGTTACGCTCATATATGACGGTTTAAGGTCAGCTATTTTTTCAGCTGTTGTTTTTACACTCTCAAAATTCGCGGATACTTTCGGTGGGAAAACCTCAAATGATAATGTAGGCTTATTAGCTGTAATAATGTCGATTACCTTCATTAATTTTAAAAATCCTTTCAAAAATGAATAAAATAAATTAAATTTCACAAAATACTATTGTCAAAAGAAAAAGTCTTTTAATTTGCGTTTGCTTTATATATTTTTCTTTTGACCGCCCTTCGGCTTTCCGAAGGGCTATTGTTTTTTAAAATGTAAGCTGTTCAACATCTTCCTCAGGTAATTTACCTGATGCAGGAAGAGTTCTTGCGCGATAGCGTGATGCGTTATCCAGATCACCCTCAGCATACACTTTCGCATCGGCAACTTTATGGCCTTTGCGAAGCTTCATAACTGCTACACCCTGTGTGTTTTTACTTGTTTTAACATTGATAGCAGAAGTATTAAGCAATAATTTTCTGCCGTTGATATTTTCTATAATGATATCCGATTCTTCCTTTACATAGAACGCCTTAACAAGCGGTGATTTATCGGAGTAAGCATTAACAAGCTTTTTTCGGTTGGTTTTGGTCATATACTGCTTCATATCGACCTTCGCCATTTTACCGTTTTCAAATACAAAAATCATAAATCCCGAGTAATCATCGGTAACTGCCATATAAACAGGTACTTCGTCTTTGTCAAACTGGAGTTTTGCAGGAACAAAGTCGCCCAATACACTCGCTTTTGTGTCCGAAAAATCGTTAGCTTTTGACTTATAAACCTGACAGGTATTTGTAAAGAACAAAAGCTCATTCTTATTGTCGCCCTCAATCGCCTCAATTATTTCGTCGCCATCTTTAAGCTTCTGCTCACCGCCCATTCTGAGCGATAATGGAGTGATTTTCTTAAAGTAGCCGTCCTTGGTAAAGAACAAGTGACAAGCGTATTCAGGAACGGTTTCAATCTCGATTTCCTCTTCCTCATCTTCGAGGTTGATAATCTCGGTTTTTCTGTCCTTTCCGTACTTTTTGATAACCTCTTTAAGCTCGACAACGATAACCTTTTTAACCTTTGCCTCTGATTTGAAAATCGCCTCTAATTTTGCGATTTCTTCTTTTAATTTTTCAATTTCATTAAGGCGGTTTAAGATATACTCGCGATTAAGGTGACGGAGCTTGATTTCAGCTACATACTCAGCCTGAATTTCATCAATTCCGAAGCCTACCATAAGATTTGGAATAACCTCAGCTTCTTCCTCGGTTTCGCGTACGATTTTAATAGCCTTATCAATATCAAGCAAAATTTTCTGCAAGCCTTCAAGAATATGGAGCTTATGCTTTGATTTATTAAGTTTAAAACTAACCTTGCGTTTTACGCAGGTCATACGGAACTCTAGCCACTCGTGAAGTATCTCACGAACGCCCATAACTCGCGGACTGCCGTTTATCAGGATATTGAAATTCGCCGAGAAGGTATCCTGCAAAGTAGTCATTTTGAAAAGCTTTTTCATCAGCTTGTCAGGGTCCTGACCGCGTTTTAAATCAATAGTAATCCGAAGTCCTGCAAGACCTGTTTCATCTCGGATATCGTTAATTTCAGTGATTTTTTTCGCTTTGACAAGGTCAATCACCTTGTCAATAATCGCCTCAAGAGTAGTTGTCGGAGGAATTTCGTAAATATCAATACAGTTATTCGCTTTATCATAAGTATATTTTGCTCTTACTTTGATACCGCCAAGACCTGTATTATAAATTTTATCAAGCGCTGCTTTGTCATAAATCAGCTGACCGCCCGACGGGAAGTCAGGGCTAAGCAAAGTCGCCGAAATATCACAGTTTTCGTCCGTGATATATTCGATAGTGGTTTCGCAGATTTCCTTTAAGTTAAACGGACAAATAGAGCTTGCCATACCAACCGCGATACCTGTATTCGCATTAACAAGAATAGACGGGAAAGTTACAGGGAAAAGAGTAGGCTCTTTCTTTGTAGCATCGTAATTATCTACAAAGTCAACAGTGTCCTTATCAATATCCTTAAAAAGTTCCCCTGCAATTTTGGTAAGTCGAGCCTCGGTATAACGCGATGCCGCACAAACCATATCACGCGAATAAGCTTTACCAAAGTTACCTTTTGAGTCAACATACGGGTGAAGCAGTGCCTCATTACCCTCAGACAAACGAACCATAGTATCATAAATAGCTGCATCACCATGAGGGTTAAGCTGCATAGTCTGACCCGCGATATTAGCGGATTTTATACGCGGACCTGAGAGAAGTCCCATATTATACATTGTATATAAAAGCTTTCTGTGAGAAGGCTTGAAGCCGTCAATCTCAGGGATTGCACGCGAGATAATAACACTCATCGCATACGGCATAAAGTTAGTTTCAAGTGTCGAGGTAATCGGCTGAGAAACGACTTTACCTGCACCCGAAATATAAGCATTTACCTCTTCGGGATTAATTATTGCATTATTCTTTTTTGCTTTTTTCTTAGCCATTTCAACTCACCCCTTTACGAAATATCTGCAAATTCAAGATACTCATGACCTTTATCAGCAATGAACGATTTACGAGCGTCCAAATCGTTACCGATAAGAGTATCAAACATAGCGGCGGTTTTTTCCACATCTTCAGGCATAACCTTAATAAGTCTGCGAGTTGCAGGATTCATTGTGGTTAAGTTCATCATATCAGGCTGGTTTTCGCCAAGACCTTTTGAACGCTGTAGAGTGTATTTTTTATCGCCTATCATCTCAAGAACTTCGCCTTTTTCCTTGTCGTCATAGGCGTAATAAGTTTTGTCTTTAGTTGTGATTTCATAAAGCGGAGTTTCCGCAATATAAACATATCCGTCGCGGATAAGAGTCGGTGTAAGGCGGTAAAGCATAGTCAAAATCAACGTTCTGATATGGAAGCCGTCAACATCCGCATCGGTACAGATTACAACCTTATTCCAGCGGAATGAGTTAATATCAAATGTTGATAAATCCTTATTCGCCTTTGTCTGAACCTCTACGCCGCAGCCGAGCACACGAATAAGATTAGTAATAATTTCGCTTTTAAAAATCTGGGTATACTCTGCTTTTAAGCAGTTAAGAATTTTACCTCTAACAGGCATAATTCCCTGAAAATCAGGGTCACGCGCTTGTTTTACAGAACCAAGCGCCGAATCACCCTCCACTATATAAAGCTCACGGATTGAAGTGTCTTTCGAACGACAATCGACAAATTTCTGAACACGCGACGCCATATCAGTAGAGGCCTGCAAGGTC
>JBGVHY010000002.1:0-2772 GCA_045122755.1 Acutalibacteraceae bacterium
TCGACGCTCTTTTACAAATTACTTAATCAATTCATTAAAATATTTCTCAAATTTTTCTCTTTCAGACATATTTTCTTCTATCGAATTGCCTACAACTGTAAGATAAATCTTTACTTTTGGCTCTGTACCCGACGGGCGAACAATAGCCTCAGCGCCTTTTTCGAGTGTGTAAGCGAGAACGTTTGATTTTGGCAACTTAATTTCTTCGGTTTTACCGCTTATGACATCAGTTGAAACAGAAGACTGATAATCAGCGATACCGATTACTTTATAACCGCCCAACTCCTTTGGCGGATTTTCTCTGAAATCAGCCATAATCTCAGCCATTCTCTTCATACCGGAAATACCCTCAAAGGTAAAGCTCTGCTGAGAATGTGAATAATAACCAAACTCATCATAAAGCTCATTCATAACATCGATAAGACTTTTGCCCTGTGATTTATAAAAAGCCGCCATTTCACAAATAAGCATTGAAGCGATAACCGCGTCTTTATCTCTTACATAAGAGCCTGCGAGATAACCGTAGCTTTCCTCAAAGCCGAGTACAAAGCGGTCGTCCTCGCCTTTTTCCTCAAGCATTTTAATTTGCTCGCCGATGAATTTAAAGCCTGTGAGCACATTAACTAAAGTACAGCCGTATTTATCGGCAACTTTCTGAGCAAGTTCAGAAGAAACGATGGTTTTAACTGCAAAAGGATTTTCAGGCAATGTGCCGTTAGCCTTTTTTTGCGAGAGAATATAGTTAAGCATCATTACTCCTACTTCGTTACCGCTCATTAATTTATACTCGCCGTTCTCCTCTACTGCGATACCTACGCGGTCACAGTCAGGGTCGGTAGCAAGAAGAATATCAGGTTTAACCTCAGCCGCAACCTTGAGAGCCTCCTCAAAAGCCTGTTTAATCTCAGGATTCGGATAAGGGCAGGTCGGGAAGTTGCCGTCAGGCAATTCCTGAGTTTTAACAACAGTTACATTCTCAACGCCGCACTCTTTTAAAATTCTTCTTACAGGCTTGTTACCTGCGCCGTTAAGCGGTGTGTAAACAACTTTGAATTTGCCGTCAGCAAAAACTGACGGATTAACCGCCTTAGCCTTAACCGCCTCAAAATAAGCAGTGCAGACATCTTCACCGATGTACTCAATCATACCGCTTTCAAGAGCCTTATCAAAATCGGTAGTTTTAACGCCGTCAAAAACATCTATAGTCTGAATATGCTTTACAACCTCGTTTGTAGCCTCGAGAGTCAACTGACAGCCGTCCTCACCGTAAACCTTATAGCCGTTGTATTTAGAAGGGTTGTGGCTTGCGGTAACATTGATACCTGCGGCACAACCAAAATATCTTACTGCGAACGACAGCATCGGAGTCGGTTTTAATTCATCATAAAGATAAACCTTGATTCCGTTTGCCGCGAAAACCTTTGCAGCTTCGCGAGCAAAAAGCTCTGACTTAATTCTCGAGTCATAAGCTACTGCAACTGATGGGGACTTGAAATTCTCATTAACATACTGAGCAATACCCTGAGTTGCCTTGCCAACGATGTAAACATTCATTCTGTTTGTACCTGCGCCGATAACGCCGCGCAAGCCTGCAGTACCGAAATCAAGCTCTTTATAAAAGTGCTCTTCAACCTCTGCTTCATTATCTTTTATATTTTCAAGCTCTGCTTTCAAATCAGGATCAGCGGTAGCTCTTTCAATCCATCTGTTTAAAACATTACTGTAATCCATAAAAACATCCTTTCAAAAACTTAAATCTGCAAGCATATTATATAATTTTTTTAACTAAAAATCAATAAAATGCCATAAAATTTTTATAATTTTGTTATTAATACAGTAAAAATTAAGCCGCTTAAGGGCAAAATATATTGAAATCGCGGTCAATTTGTGTTAAAATAAAGTATCTTTAATTTGGAGGATTATGTTTTGATCTGGCATTCAACCGAAATCGATGAGATACTGGAATATCTTGAATCCGATAAGACAAACGGGCTTTCTGACAAGAAAGCCGCGGAAAAAACTAAAAAATACGGGCTTAATCAGGTGTATTCTTCTGAGAAAAAATCTTTCTGGAAGCACCTGAGAGAACAGCTTACAAGCTCTACCTTTATAATAGGTATGATAGCGGCGCTTTTTTACCTCGGATTTGATTTTATATTTATGGATAAAGCTTTCAGGGTTCCGGCGGTTATAATGTTTGTGCTTATATGCTATGTTTTTGTGGTAGCATTTGTTGAAACTCTTGTAAACAACCGTATAATTTCAAACTCTCAGCTACTTAAATCCACCGTTACGGTTATCCGCAACGGAAAAGAGAATAAAATTGATTCAAAATTCATAGTACCGGGTGATATTATTCTGCTCAAAGAGGGCGATTATATCCCTGCTGACGCAAGACTTATCGACTCAACCAATCTTCGTTGTGATGAAGCGCTTATTACAGGCAATGTCGCTACTGTTGAGAAAAATCACGCGCATATCTGCCCTGATATTGAGGAAATTGCAGAGCGCTATAATATGATTTTTGCAGGTTGCTGTGTGGCTTTCGGCGATTGCAAGGCGGTAGTCACCGATACAGGCTCATATACAGAACGAGGCAAGAGAATTACCGAGTTACTGCGAGAAGAAAAGGTTATTGTGCCTGTTCAAACTAAGGTTAAAACTACAATGACCGTTATCACAACTGCATTTATTGTTTTATCGGTTGTTTTCTTTGTACTCGGTATGTTTATCGGCAGAACTGAGTTTGACTGGCGTGAATTTGTGCTTATT
>JBGVHY010000003.1:0-7476 GCA_045122755.1 Acutalibacteraceae bacterium
GTTGTAGTTGTTGGTTTAACGGTTGAAATAGTGGTTGATGGGACAGTGGTTTTATCCGAACCGTCTGTAAAGTTGTCAGAGCCTGTCGGGTCATTTCCGCCTGCGTTATCAGAGTTTGTTGTACTTGATGAATCGCCAGGCTTGGTTATAGTGCTTACGGTTATAGACATTTCAGCAGACTCGGTTTCACGTTCGTCTTCGGAAATAGCTACAATCTTATAGGTATAATTAATGCCTGCGCTGACCGTAATGTCAACATAAGATGTAAGGTCTGTGTATTTGATAATTATATATGAACCGTCGTTTTCTGCTCTGTAAATTTTATAGGTTTTTGCATTTTCAGCTGCAGTCCATTTTAATTCAACCATGCTGTTGCTTGTCTGTTCAACCGACTCTAAAACAGGTGTTCCGAGAACAGGAGCATCACTGCTTGGCTGTTCCGATGAGCTTGGCTGTTCCGATGAACTTGGCTCTTCTGATGAGCTTGGCTCTTCTGATGAGCTCGGCTGTTCTGATGAGCTCGGTTCGGTCGGGATATCGGAAGGTGTAGTTACTTCAGTAGACGGTGTTGTTTCGGAAGGGGTGGTAGATTCGGTTGGCTTAATATCCTCATAAACCGAAACATAAGCCTGATTATAGGTAAATTCAACATATTTACCGGCGGTATTTATAGTGCTGGTGGTACTGTAATCCTTGATATCAATGCTGTATGAACCCGGTTTTGCATCTTCAGCAACCTTGAATTTTATGCTGAAAAGCATACCGTTGCTTTCATTCATTGAAATATCTGTTGAACCGACACTTGTATACATATAGATAAATTCGCCTTTGTCGGAAATAGGGCTTATAAGCGCATTTTCAAAATTTGCACCTATTTCATATTCAGGGAATATACCGTATTCGTTGGTTTCGCCCTCGACTAATGATAACGCCTCGTTATCAAAGGTAAAAATGTGTCTTATGCCCCAGAAACCAGGGTTATTGCCCATTTCAAATGTTACTGTAGCAATTTCGCCCGCCTTTACAGGTGTGGTAGTTGCTTTGATATAAGGCTTTGTTTCATCAAAAGCCGGAAGCTCATCTGCTGATGCCGCAATGCTTGTGACAACCAGTGAAAGCAACATTGTCACACTTAAAATAAGACTTAAAATTCTTTTCTTTGTATTCATTATTTCCTCCTGATTTTTAAGTTATTTTGATTAGATAAACTAAAATCAATCGTTATTCATCTCTGCCGCAGCATTTTTTATATTTTTTACCGCTGCCGCATGGGCAAGGGTCATTTCTGCCCGGTTTTTTCTCTTTTTTTACAGGCTCCTTTTTAAGTGAGCCGTCATCAGCGCCCGAAGCACCTGTTTCTTTAGCAACTTTTTCGCGTTCCAACTGCTGATTCTGGCGGAGTCTTACATTAAGGATACGTTTTGTTGTTTCTTCCTTGATTGACTCGGTCATAGCGTTGAACATATCATAACCTTCGTTACGGTACTCGACAACAGGGTCATGCTGACCATATGAACGAAGGTGAATACCTTCTCTGAGTTCATCCATAGCGTCGATATGCTCCATCCAGTGAGTATCAACCGAACGTAAGAGTACTACGCGCTCAACTTCACGCATAAGCTCATCGCCGAACTCTTCTTCGCGCTCATCGTAACGCTTAAATGCGAGTTTTTCAACAGTTTCAATAACATCTTCGCGGTCAATTTTATTAAGCTCTTCGTTTGTGTAGTCAAGAGCATTGCCTACATCAAGAAAACCACCGAGTTCAGACTTTAAGCCTTCAAAATTCCATTCCTCGGCAATATCTGCTGAGAGATAGTGCGAGCAAATTTCCTTGATACTGTCTTTAACCATACCTTTAACGGTGCCTGTGATATCGTCGCCATCGATAACCTTGTTCCTCTGGTCATAAATGATGGTACGTTGAACGTTCATAACATCATCGTAATCAAGCACGCTTTTACGAATAGAGAAGTTGCGGTATTCTATTTTCTGCTGAGCGCCTTCAATTGAGTTTGAAAGCATTTTCATCTCAAGCGGAACATCGTCCTCAACCTTTAAGGTTTCCATCATACGGTAAATTCGCTCGCCGCCGAACAATCTCATAAGGTCGTCCTCAAGCGAGATGTAGAATCTTGATTCACCCGGGTCACCCTGACGGCCTGCACGACCGCGGAGCTGGTTGTCAATACGACGGGATTCGTGACGCTCAGTGCCGATGATGCAAAGACCGCCTGCTTCTCTTACTTTTTCAGCTTCAGGCTGAATTTCTTCTTTAAATTTAGCATTAAGCTCGGAGAAAGTCTTTCTTGCGTTCAAAATCTCTTCGTTATCAGTTTCAGCGAAGCCTGTAGCCTCGGCTATCATATCGTCTTCAAAGCCCTGCTTCTTCATAGCGGCTTTAGCCATATATTCAGCGTTACCGCCGAGCATAATATCAGTACCACGACCTGCCATATTAGTAGCGATGGTTACAGAGCCAAGCTTACCTGCCTGAGCAATGATTTCAGCCTCTTGTCTGTGGTTTTTCGCATTGAGCACATTATGTTTAACGCCTTTGCGTTTAAGTAACTTACTTAAATATTCTGATTTTTCAATAGAAATTGTACCTACAAGGACAGGCTGACCTTTTTCGTGGCGAGCGGCGATATCTTCAATAACTGCATTAAATTTAGCAGCCTCGGTTTTATAAACGATATCAGGATTATCAATTCTCGCCATCGGCTTGTTAGTCGGAATTTCAACAACATCTAATCTGTAAATCTCGTTAAATTCCTGTGACTCAGTAAGCGCTGTACCTGTCATACCCGAAAGCTTGTCATACATTCTAAAAAGGTTCTGGAAAGTGATTGTAGCGAGTGTTCTGGACTCATGCTCAATTTTAACATTTTCCTTAGCCTCGATTGCCTGGTGTAAGCCTTCGTTGTAACGACGACCGAACATCAAACGACCTGTAAATTCGTCAACAATGATAACCTCGCCGTCTTTTACAACGTAATCAATATCTCGGTGCATAATACCGTGCGCCTTGATAGCCTGGTTAACGTGGTGAGCAATGGTGATATTCTCAGCGTCATTAAGATTTTCAAGTCCGAAGAATTCCTCGGCTTTTTTAACACCGCTTGCAGTGAGGGTAGCGGTTTTAGCTTTTTCATCAACAATATAATCGCCGTCAGCTTCGACCTGATCCTCGGCTTCTTCTTTAGAGTTGAGGTTTTTAACCTTTGTCATTTTTAAGGATTTTGCAAGTGAGTTTGCACGTTTGTAAAGGTCGGTTGATTTTTCGCCCTGACCTGAAATAATAAGCGGAGTACGAGCCTCGTCAATAAGGATTGAGTCAACCTCATCGACAACGGCAAAATAGTGACCGCGCTGAACGCGTTCCTCTTTATAAGTAACCATATTGTCACGAAGATAGTCAAAACCAAGCTCATTGTTAGTACAATAGGTAATGTCAGCGGCATAAGCTGCACGGCGGTCCTCACCCTCTACATCATGAGTGATAAGACCTACTGTAAGACCTAAAAATCTGTAGAGCTTGCCCATCCACTCCGAGTCACGCTTTGCGAGGTAGTCATTTACTGTTACAATATGAACGCCTCTGCCTGTGAGTGCGTTAAGATAGGTCGGCAAGGTTGCAACCAAGGTTTTACCTTCACCTGTTTTCATTTCGGCAATTCGTCCCTGATGCAAAACGATACCACCGATAATTTGAACAGGGTAAGGGCGCATACCGAGCACTCGGTCAGCACCTTCACGGCAGACCGCAAATGCTTCAGGTAAAATATCGTCCAAAGTTTCGCCTGAGTTTAATCTCTGTTTAAATTCGTCGGTTTTTGCGCGGAGTTCATCATCGGAGAGTTTTTTAAAATCTTCCTCAAGCGCTAAAACCTTCTGTTTAATCGGCTCGATTCTCTTGAGTTCTCGCTTAGAATAAGAGCCTAATAATAAATCTCTGAGTCCCATATTAAAAATTCCTTTCAGGATAGATATTTTGCAATCAGGATATAATTATCCAATTGTATATATAATAACATAAAACTTTGCTAAAAAAAAGAATTTTTTGTTAACAATAAGTAATCTTTAGCGTTTTGACTAAATAAGCCCTTCATATTTGTATAAAAGCACAAGAAAAAAGGCAGGAGTAAGCTCCTGCCGTATAATATTAATCAAACAATTTTTCAAAATCGAGTACGTCATCGGCGACGGCATTGCAAAATTCTTTGCTATGCGATACAAAAAGCACCGTACCTTCAAATTTTTTGATTGCAGTTTTTAACTGCTCGATGGCATTTACATCGAGATGGTTTGTCGGCTCGTCGAGTAAAAGCAAATTGTATTTCTGTAAAATTAGTTTACATAACTTTACCTTTGACTGCTCGCCGCCGCTTAAAGTTGAAAGCTTTTGCAAAACCTTTTCGCCGCTGAGACCGCAACGGGACAAGGCGGTACGCACTTCTTTGTCATTCAGCCGCGGATAAGCGTTTTTCACTTCTTCGAGCGCGGTTATGCTTTCGTCATCCCATTCATTTTCCTGCTTATAGTAGCCGATTTTGATGTTATCAGCAAGAGTGTATGAGCCCGAAATCGGTTCTAGCATACCGTTAATCGTCTTGATAAAAGTGGTTTTACCGATACCGTTAAAACCCGTAACCGCGAGCTTTTTACCTGCGAAAAGTTCAAGATTAATCTCGGGAACAAGCGGAAAATAGTAGCCGATAGCGAGATTTTCGCATTTAAGTATCGTTTTGCCTACCGCAGGAGTATAATCGAATAAAAATGTCGGTTTTACAGCCTCTGTCGGCTTTTCGATAAGCTCCATTTTCTCAAGTTTTTTGCGTCGGCTTTTCGCTTGCTTTGAGGTTGATGCACGAACGATATTTTTATCAATATAATCCTGTAAATTCTTTATTTCCTTCTGCTGAGCGTTGTAATTTTTGATAAGCTCGGATTGTTTTTGCTCTTTGAGCTTCAAAAAAGTGTAATAATCTCCGTTGAAACGAGTGATAGAGCCGTTATCTATGTCGCAGATGCAGTTTACAACCGAGTTTAAAAAATCAAAATCATGGCTGACGAGGATAAATGAGCCTTTAAAGCCGTTTAAGTACTTTGTTAACCACGCGATATGCTCTTTATCAAGAAAGTTTGTTGGCTCGTCGAGTAACAGCACATCGGGATTTTGAAGCAGTAGTTTGCCGAGCATTACTTTTGCTCGCTGACCGCCTGAAAGCTCTTGCACATCGGTGTTCATACCGAAGCCTGTTATACCGAGACCCGCCGCAACCTTGTCAACATTGCTGTTGATAGAGTAAAAATCCTCGGCTTCTAACTTTTCGCGCAGTTCTTCAGCCTTTTCACAAAGCGCCATCTGCTTGTCCACATCATCGATCAGCCCGATTTCTTCCTCAACCTGTCGAAGCTCGTCATCAATATCAAAAAGATGGGAAAAGCTTTCGAGTAAGTAGGAACGAATCGGCATAGACTGTCTGATTTTTGCCTCCTGGTCGAGGTATCCGAGATTAAAGCGAGGATTCCATTTTACATATCCCTCATCAGGCACAACCTCGCCGATAAGAATATTTATAAAGGTGGATTTACCGGCGCCGTTAAGCCCTGTAAGCCCTAGCTTATCACCGCCGAAAAGCTGCATATCTGCGTGCGAAAAAAGCTTTTTATCACCGAAAATATGTGTTAAATTTTTTACATCAAGTATACTCATTAATTTTCTCCGTTGTTTTACTGGGGTTAATTATACCATTTGGTTTTTGAAAAATCAATAAAAAATAGGGTGCTGATTGAGCACCCTATTCCTTTAGCAGTCGTATATAGTGGTTGGCTTCGCGCAGAACGTGGTCGGCGAGAAGCGGTAAAATAACCGAGCGGATTTCGCAATCCTGTATTCCTTTTGTACCTGCCGCTTTGAAATCTCTGAGCTTAATTGTTTCATTGAGCGAATTGGTTGTCAGTGTCTGGCTATGTGCGTTTCGGCATTTTTCAAGCAGTTCTTCAAAATCTTTTGCAAATCCGTCTGCTGTATCAATGAGCTCGGTTTCACTCGGGTCGAGCAGACCGCGTATAAACATTGCGTGCTCCATCATAATTCTGTTCCAGAAACATTCGATCTCTTTCATTGATTGTTCGCATAAACAGCCGTCTTTTTCAAGCATTTCTACATATTCGCGGTAGAGCTTTGCCTCTCTTATAATATGTTCAATCAAAAGTGGATAGTTCATTGTGAACATCTCACAGCTAATCACATTTTCTAAGATACGCTCTTTAAAGGAAATAAGCCCGTTTAAAAGCTTTATTGCCCTTTGGTTGAGCTGTTTTACCCGATTATGAATTTCGCGGCTATGATTATTACATTCACCGCTGTTTAATCTCAATTCTCGATGGGTTATATTTTTGTTAATCGGAATTCCTGTAAAAGCTTGCGTTTGCTGTTCCGCTTTAGCGGTAAACTGCGTTACTATCTCGCCTGAACTCAGCACTTCTTCGCTAACTATTCCGTTTGCAAGCATTACTGCTTGGCTTAAAAGGTGTTCAAACTCTCGTTTGTAAAACTCCGCCTTTTCGGAAAACGCCTTATCGACAGGAGTAAATCCTGCACGCAGGAACAATGAATGTTCCTTCATTATTCGCCCGAAAAAGAGATGAAGCTCAAGGGATTTTGCTACATAATTATCATTACACATATTTTCCTCCGTTAAAATTTAAGAACATCAGTAACATTATATGCTTGTTTTGGAGGATTGGTGTAAAAGAAAAATCCATCGGCATAAAACCGATGGATTTTAAAATGTTTTAAATTTAGTCTTCAAGTGCTGTGTAGCCTGCGGCCTCTAGCTTTGCAGTATCAATTTTCAGCTCGTCGCAGTTGGTTTTGTTGTAAACCTTTGAGAAAGTTTCGGAATACTGGATTTCCATTTCCTCAATTTTCTCTTCGCCTTTAAGTATCTTAGCCGCCATCTTGCCGGTTGTTACACCGAGGTCGTAGTAGTCAATGCAAAGTGTTGCAACACCGCAACCCTTGCAGATACCCGAGTCACCGCCGACGATAGGTGTTCCTGTCGGCAAAACTGCGCCGTTAATGCTTTCGGCGAATGATGCAGCGGTGTTATCAGTAGGAATGTAGATTACATCGCTTGCAGCTGCAGCCGCTTTTGAAACAGCCGCGAGGTCATTTGAGTCAGCGAATGCGAAATGAGTACTCTCAACGCCTTTTTCTTTAAGATATTCAGCAACTTTTTTAACCTGATAAACGGAGTTTGCCTCGCCTGAGCAGTAAAGAAGACCAACCTTTTTAGTATCAGGGAAAAGCTCAAGAATCATTGCCGCCTGTTTGTCAAGCGGAGCAAGGTCAGATGTACCTGAAACATTTGTACCTACAAGACCGTCAAAATTGTCAATGCTTAATGCTGTACCGTATTCAGTAACAGATGTACCGAGAACAGGGATTGTTTCAGTACCGTTTGC
>JBGVHY010000004.1:0-6031 GCA_045122755.1 Acutalibacteraceae bacterium
GAGCAGTTCGACTCAGCCGAGCAGTTCGACTCAGCCAAGCAGTTCGACTCAGCCAAGTAGTTCGACTCAGCCAAGCAGTTCAACTCAGCCAAGCAGTTCGACTCAGCCAAGTAGTTCGACTCAGCCAAGCAGTTCGACTCAGCCGAGCAGTTCGACTCAGCCAACTAGCCCTTCGACAAGTGGCACAACAACCACTACCACCGCAGCTACTACAGCTAACACTAGCCAAAACCCAACAAAATCAACTGTGAAAGATGTATCATCGGTTGCGGCAGGCAGTCCGATAGAGGCAGTTGAAAAGTTCGTTTTATCACTTAACAATGATAACGACCCGACAGGCAGTTCCTTTAACATTCTTGCGGCAAAAGCAGCAAAGGTTACTAAGAAATCTATAAAGATTAAATGGAATAACATTGGTGCTGCAAAATACATAGTTTATGGCAATAGATGCGGCAATAAATACCAGAAGATAGCTACAGTAACTAATAGTTCTTTTACTCATAAGAAGCTTAGTAAAGGTAAATATTATAAATATCTTATTGTAGCAACTGACAAAGACGGAAAAGTTATTGCTACGTCAAAAACCATTCATGTAGCGACCAAAGGTGGTAAGGTAGGTAACTATAAAATAGTTACAACCAAAGCTAAAAATAACAAGGTTACTCTTAAGCTAAATAAAAAATTCAAGTTGAAAACTAAAGTAGTTGCTCAGTCCAAAAAGCTTAAGGTAAAACCGCATCGTAAGATTAAATTTGAATCTTCTAATACTTTGATTGCAACAGTAACAAATAAAGGTGTAATCAAAGCAAAAGGCTCTGGCATTTGTTATGTGTATGCCTATGCACAAAACGGTGTATGCAGAAAGATTAAAGTAACAGTAAAATAATAATCTAAAGATATATATGCACTACGAAGATTTTACGTTTTCGGAGTGCATATTTTTATGTATGAAACAAAAATGAGTTCGGTATTACACCGAACTCATTTAAAAATATTATAATACTTTTGACAAGAAATCTTTAAGACGCGGATTTTGCGGATTGTGGAAGAAATCATTTGGATTGTTCTGCTCAACAATCTTACCCTCGTCCATAAATAAAACTCTTGTAGCAACTTCGCGTGCAAATCCCATTTCGTGAGTAACGACAACCATCGTCATACCCTGTTCGGCGAGCTCTTTCATAAGCTCGAGTACCTCGCCGACCATCTCAGGGTCAAGCGCTGAGGTAGGCTCATCAAAAAGGATAACATCAGGGTTCATAGCGAGTGTTCTTACAATTGCGACACGCTGTTTCTGACCGCCTGAAAGCTGAGAAGGATAAGCATCTGCTTTGTCTTCAAGACCGATACGTTTAAGTAATTGCATAGCCTTTTCATCAGCCTCAGCCTTGCTCATAAGCTTGAGTTTGACAGGTGCAAGAGTTATATTTTCTTTAACCGTTTTGTGCGGAAAAAGATTAAAATGTTGGAATACCATACCCATTTTAGTTCTGATTTTATTGATATCAGCCTTTGGAGTATTTATCAGTTCATCTTTAAAATAAATCTCACCGCTTGTAGGCTCTTCGAGAAGATTAAGGCAGCGTAAAAATGTTGATTTACCTGAGCCTGATGGTCCGATAACTACAACTTTTTCGCCGGGTTTAATATGTTCATCAATGCCTTTTAAAACAGTAATATCTCTTTCAGGGGTTTTAAAAGTTTTGTGTAAATCCTTAACGACGATCACTCTTACGCAACCTCCTTTCAAGACGGTTTACAAGATGCTGAAGAATAAGCACCACTGCAAGGTAGATAAGCGCAACGGCGATAAGCGGCAAGAACGCATCATAAGTCTGGCTTCTGATGATATTACCGCCTTTTGTAAGGTCGTCCATTGCTATGTAACCTGAAATTGAAGTTTCTTTAAGTAAAACGATAAGCTCGTTACCAAGGGCAGGAAGGACGTTTTTGAGAGCCTGTGGCATAACAATATGCCACATTGTCTGTGTGTAGTTAAAGCCTAAGCTTCTGCCTGCCTCCGTCTGACCGGCATCAACTGCCATAATACCGCCTCTGAAAATCTCAGCGACATATGCGCCCGAGTTTAAGCCGAAGGCGATTACCGCAACAAGCAGTTTCGGTACATTAACCGATTCAAAAATACCGAAGTATATAAGTAAAACCTGTACCATTACCGGCGTACCGCGGACAACGGTAAGATATAATTTGCATATTGAATTTAAAAATCTCATTTTTCCTGTTTTATCGTGAGTTGTTCTCACAAGCGCTACAAGAAAACCTATTACAACACCGACAAGTACCGAAAGAACGGTGATTTCTAGTGTTGTAAGCAAACCGTTGGTAAGGTATTTCCAGCGGTCATCCTTAACAAAATTTAAATATAAATCGTCGCCGAATTCATTTATCCAACCGACAATCCAGTTCCAGATTGCTTCCATTTAAATCTCCTGTTAATAGAATGCGTGCTGACACTTTTGTATCAGCACGCAAGTCATTTTTTAAAATATTATTGCTGATTATTCAGCTGTGATGTACTTGTCGATGATTTCCTGGAATTTGCCGCTCTCTTTTAATTTTGCAAGAGAAGCATTGATTTTTTCAAGAAGTTCTGTGTTTTCTTTAGCAACGCAGATAGCGTATTCTTCATCAGCATAAGCTTCGTCTAAAATTTTAAGACCGGCTGTCTGCTCAACGAATACTTTTGCAGGTTCGTTATCAATAATAACAGCGCCTACTTTGTTCTGTGTAAGAGCCTGAACTGCTTCATAACCTTTGCTGTAACGTTCGATGTTTTCATCGCCGTAATCGTCAGAAGCGTAGATATCACCTGTTGTACCCTGCTGAACACCGATTTTAAGACCTGCAAGGTCATCAAGTGTTTTAACATCAGAATCCTCTTTAACGATAACTACCTGTTTAGCGGTAGCGTATGTATCAGAGAAGTTAATGTTTTCGAGTCTGTCTTCGGTTACTGTCATACCTGCAGCACCAACATCAGCTTTACCGCTCTTTACAGCAGGAATGATTGAATCAAATTCCATATCTTCGATTACAAGCTCCATGCCGAGATCCTCAGCAATTGCTGCCATAATTTCAGCATCGATACCGATAATCTGGTCACCCTCTTTGTATTCATAAGGTGGAAATTCAGCGTTAGTAGCCATTACTAATTTGTCATCTTCTTTAGCGCCACAGCCTGCGAAGCAGCTAACCATCATAACAAGTGCCATAACAGCAGCCATGATTTTAATAAACTTTTTCATGAGTTTTTCTCTCCTTTATATAAGATGAATAAATTATACACCCTATTCGTATAAAATGCAAGTAAATTCACGTCAAAATGCAGATTTTGTGCAATTTGATGAATAAATATTAGTTTTTATCGCGTGTTAAGATTTCATCGGCAATGTAAATCGGGCGGTTTTTAACCTGTTGATAAATTCGCGCAATGTATTCTCCAATAATACCTATTGTAAAAAGCAGTATTCCGCTGAAGAAGGTTACAATAAGCGCAAGCTGAGTAAATCCGTCAACATTTATATCGCTTGCGAGCTTGCGGATTAAAGTTATAATAAAATATACTACTGAAAATGCAGTAGAAAACGAACCGATTACGGTCGCAACACGAAGCGGAGCAACCGAGAAGGCGATAATGCCGTTAAAAGCGTATTTGAAAAGCTTAATCGGGCTCCATTTGGTTTCGCCTGAGTTACGTTCACTAACTTCGTATTCCATATACTCGACGTTAAAGCCTACCCAGCTGAAAATGCCTTTTGAAAAGCGGTGACATTCGCCGAGCAAAAGCATTGCATCTTTAACCTTTGATTTGAAAAATCTGAAATCAGATGCGCCGTTTTTAAACTCAATCTCGGCCATTTTATTAATGATTTTGTAGAATGAAGATTTAAGTCCGCTTAAAATTTTGCCCTCTTTGCGCTCCTTTTGGAAAGCACAAACGCAGTCAATATCATCTCTTGAAATAAGCTTCTGATACATCTTGAGCGCAACCTCAGGGCGTTGCTGTAAGTCAGCATCGATAATGCAGATAGCGTCACCGGTAACATTTTTAAGACCTGCGTAAATCGCCGATTCCTTACCGAAATTGCGCGAGAAATTAACAACAGTAATGTTACTCTGAGGATTGTTCTCAAACAAACCTTTTAACTTCTGCTTGGTTGTATCCGAGCTGCCGTCATTAACAAAAACGTATTCATAAGAATAGCCTGTATTGGATAAAACCTTTTCTGTTTCTTTATAAAAAAGTTCAACATTTCCTTCCTCATTATAGCAAGGAACAATTAACGAAATATCCATTTTTTACTCCCTTATAATAAAAATTAATTATAATAAAATTATTATATCATATAATAATTATTATTTCTACACCAAATTCTGTTTTTTTATTATTTTCTTGACTTTTTTTGCAAATTAACTTATAATCGTACTTATGAAGAATTTATTTAAAAAATATAAAGAGGTAATACTATATCTCATATTCGGTGTGCTGACAACCTTAGTCAGCTGGGGTTCATATGCAATCTTTGTTAACATCTGTGGATTTTCGGTATTGGTATCCAATGCAATCAGCTGGGTCTGCGGTGTTGTTTTTGCATTTATAACCAATAAAATCTGGGTGTTTGAATCAAAATCATGGAAACCGACATTGATTGTCAAGGAAGCAGTAGGGTTTGTTTCGTCGCGTGCGCTGACAGGCGTGCTTGAAATTTTCGGTGTACCGCTGCTTAGCTCCACAGGTTTTGATAATATTTTCTTTTCAATCGTTGAAAAAATCGGATTCAAAATGAGGATTTTCTATACCGACGGAATTTATTCAAAATTTGCGTTTGCGTTTATCGTAATTATTTTAAATTACGTGTTCTCAAAATTGATAGTATTCAAAAATAAAGATAAAAATAAAGAAAAATAAATGTTTCAGAGTTTATGCTTTGAAACATTTCATTTTGTAATAAGAAAGGGAAATGATATGATAAAAGAAAAATACAGACCTTGGGTTATGTATGGCGGAATGTTCTTATGCTTGTTCGGATTGTGCTGGCTATTTCCGTATACAGGCGATGACTGGGCATGGGGAAGTCAGATAGGTCTTGACCGACTCAGCAATTGGTTTGATAATTACAGCGGCAGATATTTCGGCAATCTTATCGTTTTGGCGCTTACCCGTTCAAATCTGCTTAAAACCCTTGTGATGACGCTTTGCGTCGGCGGTATAATTTTCATTATCAATGAGCTTACAAAAAGGCAAAAATGCGGATTTACATTGATTTGTCTGTTCCTTGCCTTTATGCCGATTGTACTTTTGCGGCAAGCAGTTGTCTGGACCGCAGGTTTTGCAAATTACACAACTTCGATTTTCTTAACCCTTATTTATATTTATTATTGCAACGGAATGTATAAAAGCAAGCCGAAAAACAGCATTTTAGCGGTAATTCCTCTGGCTTTGCTCGGTTTTGCAAATACTTTAATTGTTGAGCATCTTACTATTTACAATGTAGCTTTAAGCATTTATGTGCTTGTGTTTACAATCGTAAAATACAAGAGAGCTTATATTCAGCATATTGCTTATTTTATCGGTAGTATCGCCGGTACGGTAACAATGTTCAGCAACAGCGTTTATTCAAGCGTTTCCTCGGGCGCTGATAATTACAGAACTATTGCTACAGAGTCTTCAAGCATCATTGAAAGAGCAATGTACAATTTCTGCCGGATTATTGTTAAAGAGGGCGTTCTTAATAACTATGTCCTGCTTTGCGGACTGCTTGTGATGGTGCTTGTTGTATGGTTTTCGGTTAAAAAAGAGCTTAAAAAAGGTGCAAAAGCGGTCGGCAGTTTGTCAGTAGCCGTTTTAGTTGCTTATACTGCTTTAAGTATAATGCATCAGCTTACAGGTGCTGTAGTTCAGGCTGAAATTCTCATTTATCTTGAAGCGTTGGCAACTGTATTTTACTTCTTAAGCTTCGCGGTGTTTATTCTTGTTCTTCCGTTTGAAATCACAGAGCGTGTGAAAATG
>JBGVHY010000005.1:0-2889 GCA_045122755.1 Acutalibacteraceae bacterium
AATAAACAGTATTTAAAATCAGCAATAAAATCGACCGTTTTTATAACACTTACACAGACCATATCAAGCGCACCGCCGATAATTTCAGGAATGACAGGGATATAGAAAACCAGGCAAATCAACACGCCAAAAATGAGAATAGCTGATATATGCAGCGAGAGGATAGCGTTTGTGAGTATTCCAGCAACAGAGAAATATCCAAAAAAGATATATGTAACCGGCAAGGTGAAAAGGATTGCCGAAACTGATTGCAGAATACTGGCAACTAACGAAGCAACCGTTCTTTTAACAAGCGAAAATCTGCCGAAATTAATTCTTTGAAATGCGGAATACAGCGGAGAAAACAACGCAATCATACCGATTGTTGCGCTTGCAGAAAGCAGAAATGAACAACTTACAACAGTATAAGGATTTTGCGCGATAAGAAATGCAAACGCTAAACCTATAGAGTTTAAGCTGTCGCCTTCTCTGTTGAAAAGTCCTGCGGCGAAGTACATTATCATCATAATGCCTGCACGCATAAGCGAAAATTTAAACCCGATAACAATCATAAATAGAATAATAAATCCGATTGCAAAGGCTGAGGATTTTCGGCGTGACACACCTAATAGTGACGTAAGCGAGAACAAAAATCCCGTAACTATGGTTAAATGCAACCCCGAAGTTGCGGTTGCGTGCAACATTCCGCAACGCAGTAAATCATTATACAAATCGTCTGTAAGTCCTGATTTATCGCCGAAAAGTATCGCTTTTGTAAGCCCTCTGCCGTAAGTGGTGTTATCGTTTACCGCCTGTTTTAAGGTTTTACGTAAATTCGCAACCGAAAAGCCTGTATCCTGTTTAGTTATCTTTATTCCCTCAGCATCATATGTATATGCGCTGAAATATATCTTCTCGGTTTTATCAGCATAAGCGGAAGAAAAATCAAAGCAGCCGCTGATTTTATCACCAGGCAAGATATCCAGCGGTTCATTCGTCATTATAGTAAACTTTACCTTATTTTCGTCATCTGTACGGAAAGTATAATTAAATCCGCTTTCGCTTTCCTCAGGATAATCAAGCAAAGTTCCGCTGATATTAGTTTCACCGCCGCAATAAATCTCATTATATTTTTCTATTTTCGTATCAGTTATAAAACAATTAAGCGACGAAAGGCTGATAGTTGCAAAAAGAAGTATTAAAATGGCAATCCTTGTTTTCTTAAATGCCGTCAAGGCAATCATTACAACCGCTGATATAATGCAAAGCGCTAAAGCGGACGTTTTACCCTGCCAGATACAAAAAAGCGACACGAAAAAAGAGGAAAATCCTATAACTGCCATAACGCGACGCATAAGACTTCCCTCTTTTCTTGTTTAATTTTATTGAGCTTTTTTCTTAGCCGAAGATTTTTCAGCAACAAAGCCAACCTTTTCAGGATTTTTATTGATTATTGGTTTTTGTTTGCCTAAAACGCATTTTTTAGTTATAACAACGCTTTCAACTAAGTCGTTTGACGGAATTTCAAACATAACGTCCATAAGCAGATGCTCAATAAGCGAACGGAGTCCTCGAGCACCTGTTTTACGTTTGATAGTTTCCTTAGCAATTTCTTTTAAAGCATCTTCCTCAAACTGAAGCTGGACGCCGTCAAGCTGTAAAAGCTTCATATACTGCTTGATAATAGCGTTTTTCGGCTTGGTCATAATCTCGACCATATCATCAACAGAGAGATTTGAAAGACCTGTAACAACAGGAAGACGGCCTACAAGCTCAGGAATAAGACCGAATTTAACTAAATCCTGATTTGTAACCTCTTCAAGAAGCTTATCTGTCTTATCCTCATCTTTATCCTTGATTTCAGCACCGAAGCCTAATGCGGATTTTGAGCCGATACGTTTTTCAATAATCTTATCTATACCGTCAAAAGCACCGCCGCAGATAAACAGGATATTAGAAGTATCAATCTGAATAAATTCCTGCTGCGGATGTTTTCTTCCACCTGTAGGTGGAACATTTGATACCGTACCCTCAATGATTTTTAAGAGTGCCTGCTGAACACCTTCACCCGAAACATCTCTTGTAATAGAGGTATTTTCGGATTTACGCGCGATTTTATCAATCTCATCAATATAGATAATACCCTTCTGAGCGCGTTCAACATCAAAATCAGCATTCTGGATAAGACGAAGAAGGATATTCTCAACGTCTTCACCTACATAACCTGCCTCAGTAAGAGTTGTTGCATCAGTTACAGCGAAAGGTACGTCAAGCGCCTTGGCAAGTGTCTGCGCAAGCAAGGTTTTACCAACACCTGTAGGTCCTACAAGCAGAATATTTGACTTACCAATTTCAACATCGTCAGATTGTTCAGACTGCATAATTCTCTTATAATGGTTATAAACCGCAACACAAAGCGCTTTTTTAGCCTTTTCCTGTCCGATTACATACTCATCAAGAATTGCCTTTAATTCAGTAGGTTTTTTAACCTCGAAATTAAAGTCCCCATGCGACGGACGTGTGTAAGCATCAAAAGCTTCTTCGCCGATTACCTGAGAGCAAAGTCTAATACATTCATCACAGATAAATACATCATTCGGTCCTTTGACCATCTGATTAACCTGTGCTTCATTTTTTCCGCAAAAAGAACAGCAAACTGTTCTGTTATCGTTATTAGGCATTAATAACCTCCTGCTTAGCGTTTCATTACTTTATCTACAAGACCGTATTCAACAGCCTCTTCAGCAGAAAGCCAATTATCGCGATCGGTATCGAGCGCAATCTGTTCAATCGGCTTACCTGTATTTTCAGCCAAGATTTTATTTAATCTTTCTTTTGTCTTAAGGATATGTTTAGCTGCAATTTCAATTTCAGTTGCCTGACCCTGAGCACCGCCGGATGGCTGATGAA
>JBGVHY010000006.1:0-6763 GCA_045122755.1 Acutalibacteraceae bacterium
ATCTCAGATAAATCATATTCTTTCTGAGCCTGCTGTTCAAAATGAGGCTCTTTAGGAATGTATTCGCAAACTGCCGCAGTAACATCCTTCGGAATATCAACTAAAACAGGACCGGGTCTGCCGGTTGAAGCAATTTTGAAAGCTTCTCTTAAAGTATCAGCCAAATCCTCAACCTTGCGGACTACAAAATTATGTTTTGTAATCGGCATTGTGATACCTGCTATGTAAACCTCCTGAAAGCTGTCACGACCGATAAGCGAATTGCCTACGTTGCCTGTGATAGCGACCATCGGAACGCTGTCCATATAAGCGGTCGCGATACCGGTTACAAGGTTAGTAGCACCGGGACCTGAAGTTGCGATAACAACGCCTGTTTTGCCTGTAGCTCGAGCATAACCGTCAGCCGCGTGAGCTGCTCCCTGCTCATGAGCAGTCATATAATGAGTGATTTTATCACTGTATTTGTAAAGTGCATCATAAATATTAAGCACAGAACCGCCCGGATAACCGAAAACGGTATCAACCTTATTTTCAATAAAAACCTGTGCTAAAATTTCTGAACCATTTAATTTCATATTTCTAATTACCTATATTACCTTTCCAAAAAAATTATAACTCTGCGATTACATCGACTTCAACAAGAACATTTTTAGGAAGGGTTTTGACGGCTACGCATGAACGTGCTGGTTTTGAAGTAAAATACTTACCGTAAACCTCATTAAAAGCCGCGAAATTGTCCATATCAGATAAAAAACATACTGTTTTAACTGCTTTTTCAATTGAAGAGCCTGAAGCTTTAAGCACCTCGCAAAGATTTTTACAAACCTGCTCGGTCTGAGCCTCAATTGTATCAGCTTCAACGTTGCCGCTTGCAGGATTAATAGCAATCTGACCAGATGTAAAAACCAGATTGCCTGTTACAACAGCCTGTGAATACGGGCCGATAGCATCAGGGGCATTCTTTGTATAAACTGTATTCATAAAAACTTCTCCTTTACTTTATCAAATGGAAGCCTTCATCGGTAAGCGCTTTTTCAACTTCTTTGATATGCGCTTTATTCTTAGTTTCCATTTCAATTGTAAGCACGCAGTCATTGATATTTGAGCCTTTGCCTGCGTGTTCATAGTTAACCGAAACAACGTTTGCACCTTTATCTGCAATAAGCTTTGATACATCACGAAGCTGACCCGGTTTATCCATAAGCTCAATGGAGAGCTTACAAAGTCTGCCTGTTTTAAGCAAGCCTCGGCTGATAACTCGCGACAAAATAGTAACGTCGATATTACCGCCCGAAACGATGCAGACTGTATTTTTACCCTTAACAGGGATTTTGTTAAACATAACTGCCGCAACCGAAACAGCTCCTGCACCCTCAGCAGTTAATTTCTGCTGCTCGATAAGCTCAAGGATAGCCGCTGAAATTTCATCCTCAGTTACAGTTACGATTTCATCAACATATTTTTTACAGAACTCGAATGTATTGACACCCGGCTCTTTTACTGCGATACCGTCAGCAATAGTTGAAACCTTAGGTAAGGTTAAAATTTTATCTTCTTCGATGGAATTGAACATTGAAGCCGCACCCTCAGCCTGAACGCCATAAACCTTGACATCAGGACGGAGTGATTTAATAGCATAAGCCACACCTGAAATGAGTCCACCACCGCCGATTGGCACTACAACTGCCTCGACATTCGGATTTTCTTCCAAAATCTCAAGACCGATTGTACCCTGACCTGCGATAACCGATTCATCATCAAACGGATGGATAAAAGCCATTCCTTTTTCATCGCGAAGTTCAAGCGCTCTGTGATAAGCGTCATCATAAACGCCTTTTACCATTTCGATATCAGCACCATATTTTCTGGTAGCCTCAACCTTTGAAATAGGTGCGCCTTCAGGCAAACAGATAATTGATTTAATGCCGTTTTTGGTAGCCGCAAGCGCAACGCCCTGTGCGTGGTTGCCCGCTGAACAAGCGATAACACCTTTTTTCTTTTCTTCCTCGCTTAACTGCGAGATTTTAAAAGCAGAACCGCGAACCTTAAATGAACCTGTTACCTGTAAGTTTTCAGGCTTGATATAAACATCAACATCAGGATTAATCTGCGGTGCGTGAATAAGTTCAGTATTTCTTATAACATTTTTCAGCGCAAAAGCCGCCTGATATATTGTTTCAAGTGTAAGCATTTATTTTCCCTCTTTAAATTAAGCTTTTTAAGCAAGATATTTGCAGACAACGTCGCCCATTTCACTGCAAGAAACGCGTGTAACACCTTCGCCGTCGCCTAAAATATCAACTGTTCTGTAACCGTTGTCAAGCGCATCATTTACTGCTTTTTCAATTGCGTCAGCCTCAGTCGGCATATCGAATGAATAACGAAGCATCATAGCCGCTGACAAAATAGTACCGAGCGGGTTAGCAATATTCTGACCTGCAATATCAGGAGCAGAGCCGTGGATAGGCTCGTACATACCTAGTGTACCTGATGAAAGCGATGCTGAAGGCATCATACCGATTGAGCCTGTAAGCATACTTGCCTCGTCAGAGAGTATATCACCGAACATATTTTCAGTAACAATTACATCGAACTGTGATGGATTTCTGATAAGCTGCATTGCGCAATTATCAACCAAAACATCGGAATATTCAACATCTGTATATTCCTCAGCTAATTTATGCATAACCTTTCTCCAAAGCTTTGAAGAATCAAGCACGTTAGCCTTATCAACCGATGCGATTTTGCCGCCGCGTTTTCTTGCGGTTTCAAAACCAACTCTACCGATTCTCTCAACCTCAGCCTCTGAATAAAGCATAATATCAGTTGCAACATCGCCTACTGTTTTATGCTCGCCGAAATAGATACCGCCTGTAAGCTCACGAACTATCATTAAATCAATGTTGCCTGCATCTTTTAAAGGGCAAGCGTGAGCGAGCTGATTAAACATCTTTGTAGGACGAAGATTTGCGAAAAGTCCGAGTTCAGCTCTTACTTTAAGCAAGCCTTTTTCAGGACGGATTGCAGGGTCGCAAGTGTCCCACTTAGGGCCGCCTACCGCACCGAGAAGCACGCTGTCGCTTTTCTTACAAAGCTCAATGCCTTCATCAGTAATCGGCACGCCGAACTTGTCTATTGAGCAACCGCCCATATCAACATATGTATATTCAAATGTATGACCGTATTTTTCCGCTACTTTATCGAGTACCTTTAAAGCCTCATCGACGATTTCAGGACCGATACCGTCACCTTTTAAAACTGTAATTTTCTTGTTCATATGTATTTCCTCTTATGCATTTTTGATTGAGTTTAAAAGTCCGTTTTTAGCGATAATATCTTTAATAAACGGAGGAAACGGCTGAGCGCGAAACTCCTTACCTGTTGTTACATTGGTAATAATGCCGTTGTCAAAATCAATTTTAACCTCGTCGCCGTCTGCAATACCTTCGCTTGCTTCAGGACATTCCAAAATTGCAAGACCGATGTTAATCGAATTACGGTAAAAAATTCTTGCAAAGCTTTTTGCAATAACGCAGGCAATACCCGACTCTTTGATAGCGATAGGTGCGTGTTCACGTGAAGAACCGCAACCGAAATTTGCACCGCCTATCATAATGTCACCATCATTAACTTTATTAACAAATTCCTTGTCGATATCCTCCATACAATGTGAAGCCAATTCCTTATGATTAGCAGTATTGAGGTATCTTGCAGGAATGATAACGTCTGTATCAACATTATCGCCGTATTTATGTGCTTTTCCCTGTGCGTTCATTATTTTACCTCCTTCGGATCGGTGATGTAGCCTGTAAGAGCAGTTGCCGCAGCAGTTTCAGGTGAACTAAGATAAATCTTAGATGTAACATGACCCATTCTGCCGACAAAGTTTCGGTTTGTAGTTGCAACTGCAACCTCATCTTCAGCTAAAATTCCCATATAACCGCCGAGACAAGGACCGCAAGTAGGAGTTGAAACTGCACAACCTGCATCAATGAATGTATCAATATAGCCGAGCTTAATTGACTCTTTATAGATAGTCTGTGTTGCAGGGATAACAATGCAACGGATACCCTTTGCAATGTGTTTACCTTTTAAAATTTCTGCCGCCGCTTTCATATCCGAAATTCTGCCGTTTGTGCAAGAACCGATAACAACCTGGTCAACCTTGATATCTTTAAGCTCAGCAGCGTCCTTTGTATTCTCAGGTAAATGAGGGCAAGCGACTGTAGAATTAATCTCCGAAAGGTTAATTTCAATAACCTCATCATAAGCTGCGTCTTCATCAGCTTTAAAAATCTTATAGTCGTGCTGTTTGCGGGCATTTACATATTCGAGTGTAACATCATCAACCTCGAAAATGCCGTTTTTAGCGCCTGCTTCGATAGCCATATTAGCCATACAAAGTCTGTCATCAATTGAAAGATTTTTAAGACCTTCGCCTGTAAATTCCATTGATTTATAAAGCGCACCGTCAACACCGATTTTGCCGATGATGTAAAGAATAACGTCTTTACCTGAAACCTTCGGCTGGAGTTCACCTGTAAGCACAAATTTAATTGCAGAAGGCACTTTAAACCAAGCTTCGCCTGTTGCCATACCGGCAGCCATATCAGTAGAGCCGACACCGGTTGAGAAAGCGCCGAGAGCGCCGTATGTACAAGTATGCGAGTCAGCACCGATTACGATATCACCCGGCACTACAAGACCTTTTTCAGGCAAGAGTGCGTGTTCGATACCCATATCGCCGACATCAAAATAATTTTCAATATCATATTTGCCTGCAAATGTTCTACACTGCTTAGTCTGCTCGGCAGCCTTGATATCCTTATTAGGAACAAAGTGATCCATAACCATTGCAATTTTCTTGTTATCAAAAACTCCGTCAAACCCTACCTTGTTAAACTCATTAATTGCAACAGGAGTTGTAATATCATTACCAAGAACAAGGCTTAACTTTGTTCTTATCAGCTGCCCTGCTTCTACACTTTCAAGACCGGCACCTGCTGCCAAAATCTTCTGTGTCATTGTCATTCCCATTTGAGCTTTCCTCCCCCTTTTATTCAGCACTTGCAGCGCGGTTTACAGCTGCGAAAAGTGCCTTGATAGATGAAGTGATAATATCGTTATGAATACCAACACCCCATTCGGTTTTGCCGTTTTTATCTGTAATACCCACATAAGAAACAGCCTTTGAAGTTGAGCCTTTTTCAAGTGCGTGCTCTGTATAAGTAAGGTCGGCAATGTCAATATGAACTTCTTTGCAAAGCGCATTGCTTACTGCATCAAGACGTCCGTTGCCCTCAGCAGAAAGAACTTTTGTTTCACCGCCGATAACAACAGTAAGAACAGCATTAAACTTCTCATGTTCAAGTCTTGAGAAATGAGCGTCAACATATTCAATAGGTGTATTAATATTAATGTAATGCTCTTTGAACTGGTCAAATACTTCATTAATCATAAGCTCTCTGTGCTGAACATCAGAAACGCCTTTGATAAAGTAGCTTACATCTTCGCAAAGAGCCTTCGGCAATGTGTAGCCGTAATTCTTTTCAATAAGGTAACCGATACCGCCTTTACCTGACTGTGAATTAATACGGATAACATCTGTCTCATATTCTCTGCCAACATCTGACGGGTCAATCGGCAAGTAAGGAACAGTCCAGGTTTTAAGACCTTTATCCTCATGCCAATGCATACCTTTTGCGATAGCATCCTGATGTGAGCCTGAGAAAGCAGCGAACACAAGAGCACCTGAATAAGGTGAACGCTCGTAAACGTGCATTCTTGTAACTCTCTCGTAAACTTCGCAGATTTCAGGCATATTTGAAAAGTCAAGTTCAGGGTCAACGCCGTGAGTAAACATATTCATACCGAGAGTAATAATATCAACGTTACCTGTTCTCTCGCCGTTACCGAAGAGTGTGCCTTCAACTCGGTCAGCACCTGCGAGCAGACCTAACTCCGTATCAGCCACACCGCAACCGCGGTCATTATGAGGATGAAGCGAAATAACAACATTTTCGCGGTATTTAATATTTTTGCACATATACTCAATCTGGTTTGCGTAGATATGCGGTAAAGACAACTCAACAGTTACAGGAAGATTAAGAATAACCTTGTTAGTTGGTGACGGTTTTAACACGTCGAGAACTGCGTTTGAAATTTCAAGTGCAAATTCAGGCTCAGTACCTGTAAAACTTTCAGGTGAATACTCAAATCTGAAGTTGCTGCCGTACTCTTCCTGTAATTTAACGATTAATTCAGCACCTTTTACAGCGATGTCGATAATCTCTTTTTTATCCTTTTTAAAAACCTGCTCACGCTGAGCGTAAGAAGTTGAATTGTAAAAATGAACGATAGCATTTTTACAACCCTCAAGGCTTTCAAAAGTTTTCTTTATAATATGCTCTCTTGCCTGAGTAAGAACCTGAACAGTAACATCTTGAGGAATTCTGTCCTCTTCGATAAGACGACGTAAGAATTTATATTCTGTCTCACTCGCTGCCGGGAAACCAACCTCGATTTCCTTAAATCCGAGTTTAACGAGCAAATCAAAGAACTCTAATTTTTCATCAATACTCATAGGGATAATGAGCGACTGGTTGCCATCACGAAGGTCAACCGAGCACCATGTAGGAGCTTTGTCAATATACTCCTTTTTATGCCAATCGAACTCTGTCATCGGCGGGTTAAAATATTGTCTTGCGTATCTGTTTGCGTTTTTCATCTGTAATTCATTCCTTTCATTATTCGGCACATAAAC
>JBGVHY010000007.1:0-7170 GCA_045122755.1 Acutalibacteraceae bacterium
CACACACCAATCATGTGGAAACGGTTGCATTGTTGACAAAATGAAATTGATTAAGGAGGGAAACAAAATGATAAATTATCCTAAAGTGGTTGAATACATAAAAAGCAAAAAAATGCTTATGTATACAGTAAAATACTCAAACAAAATACTTACTTTGATAAATTTTGTTTTTTATCCTGTTTTTCTCGCAGTTGCGTGGTATTTTCGCGCTGAAAAACTACTTTGGTATGTGCTGTTTCCTGTGATTTCTTTTGTTGCGTTAAGTGTTTTCCGATACATCTATAATGCGCCCAGACCTTATGAGAGATTTAGCTTTGCTCCTATTGGCAGGAATAATCCGAAAGCGGGTAAATCCTTTCCGTCACGCCATGTTTTCTCGGCTTTTATTATCGGTTTTATGATTTTTGATTTTTATATGCCGATTGGTGTGGTATTTCTTGTTTTTGCTTTTTTACTTGGTGTTATCCGCGTTGTCAGCGGTATTCATTTTGTAAAAGATGTTATCTCCGGCGCAATCGTTGCGCTATTATCGTATGTAATAATGTTAATTTTGATATAATAAAAGCCTCTATTTTAGAGGCTTTTATTATATCAAAATATTAAACATAAAAATTGCGTTCAGAATACCGATTAGCACTCCTGCGAATACCTGAATAGGAGTGTGGCCTACAAATTCTTTTAGCTTTACTTCCGGTAGCTCGTTGGTCGAGAAAACCTCAAAAGCTTTTACAAGCTCGTTTATCAGCATCGCCTGCTTGCCTGTTTCAAGGCGCACACCCGTTGCATCGTGGCAAACGATAATTGCAAGAATTGCAGTAACTGCGAACTGAAAAGAGCCTGTTCCGTAAACGAGTGCCGAAAGCATAGCGACTGATGTTACGGTGGCTGAGTGTCCGCTTGGCATACCGCCATCACCGAAAAGACGCATAATATCAAATTTCTTGTTAAGAATCGCATAAATAATCGTTTTTAACACCTGTGCAATAAGCCAGGAAGATATACCTGTGATTAAAAACGGATTGGCGATTAAATCGTAAAACCAATTCATCTATTTTTCCTCTTTTTTATGTTTTCTCTCAAGTAAAAGCTTTCTTAGTGTCAGCGAAATTACCGCGGTAACGATTGTCAGACAACAAATACCTATAGCAACAAGACCAAAATGGTTTTTTGCAAAATCAAAATTGCCGAAGAAAATACCAAGCGAACAGTAAAGTACAGTCCAAATAATTACTCCGATAAGGTTGCGATGAAAAAACCAGCGGTATTCCTTGCGGCTTACACCTGTGACAAAAGGCACAAGCGAACGAAGTAACGGCACAAATCTTGAGCAAACTATCGCAGTACCGCCTGAGCGCTCAAAAATTTTATTCGTTTTTTCAAGACTCTCTTTTTTTATAAATAATACCTTTCCTGTTTTATTGACTTTTTTTCTCAAAGCTCTGCCTATAGCGAAGTTAACCGAATCGCCCAACAGCGCGCAACCGAAAAACAGCGGTATAAGTATAAACGGGTTAAAGGATTTTTGCACCATCATAAGAGAGCAGGCGGCAAAAAGCACCGCATCACTCGGTAAAAACGATGTTATAACAAATGCGGTTTCGGCAAAAATTACGAAACCTAAGATAAGATACGACCAGAAAGGGTAGGCAACTACTAATTGGTCAAGCACCTTATCAATATGAAGTAATGTCTCCCAAAATGTTAAAAAATCGCTCATCTTTTTATTTCCAATCCAATAAATTAAAATTATTATACTATATTCTGCCCTTATTATCAATTAAAATATTTTAATTAAAGTAAAGAAAATATTAAAATATTCTTAATTTTTTGGTTTTTTAAGTGTTATTAAGTTGAAAAATATTGCTTTTTATGATACTATATTATATAAGAGAAAATGGGGTTGTTATATGGTAATTAACGATAAACGTGAAAAAATAATTAAATATATAGTTTTTGCAGTAAATTCACTGCTTTTTGGTTTTGCTTATATTCTGTTTCATAGAAATTATATGTCTGCAAGCGGCAGTTCGGGTGAATTGTTTTCACTGCTTAGAACAATAGTTTTCATTGGCTTGTCTGTTTGTATGTTTCTGATGTTTTTCATATGCAGCTACGGTAAACAGCAGAAAAAGTATGAAATTTTTGCCGAAAAACTGGGCGCTCATCCGTTGTTTACTACGGTGCTTATTACGGCTATTTTCAGAATATGGTATCTTTCACATTTTAATAATTACGTGCTTTATTACGACACAAAAACCTATACCAACTACCCTTATAATATATTTTTAGGTGAAACTGATATTTTCAGAACACCGGGTTATCCTTATTTTCTGAAATTTATCCATTACATAACAGGCAATTTTGAAAATAATATCGACTTTTATGAAAGCGTTTCGTTTGTTCAGTCGATTATGTCATTAGCGTCGATTGTTATTCTTTATTTAGCAGGAAGAAAGCTTTTTTCAAATAAATATATTTTATCTTTAGCTTGCCTTACTTACGGCATTGCGCCTAGCGTTTTTAACTGGGATATTATCACTCTTACAGAGTCTTTTTCATTATTCTGTACGGTGGTTCTTATTTATATTGTTTTTTCATATCTTGCAAAGCCGACTGCAATTAAATCGGTTGTTTTAGGCTTGTATGCCTTTGGTATGATAATGATTCGTCCGACCTTTGTTTATCTTTTGGCGGTGCTCGGCGTATTCTTTGTTGCAAGATTTATTTTTAACTGTAAAGAGCGAAAAAAAGCAATCGCCGGAATAATAAGCGTTGTAATGAGTGTTGCGCTGTTTTTTGGATATTGCGGACTCAATTATAAAAATTATGATTATTTCAAGGTAAGCTCGGTAAGCAATACCGTTAATAATCTTTATATTGTTATGGCTTACGGTTGGTCTTATAATGAAGATTATCCAGAAATTTCCGAACATCTTGAACGTCAAATGGAGTTTTTTGAGGGAGGAAACTGGATAAGCGATATTGTTGAGCCGCTGCCTGATTATTATAGCTACAGCGAAATTGATGCGTATGTAACCGATTGCATAGATAAGCATAAATCGGAATATTATAAGTATACCGCGGAGAAGTTTTTATCGCTTGCAAATGAAAAAATCGCGATACAGTATACGGTTTTTCATGAGTACGGAGGTTTGTTTGAGGATTTTGCAAAAGCTTTTGTAAAAGTTTCATTCCCATTTTCGTTCCTTGATTGCATTGTTCTTGTAATCGCAGGCGTTTTGTTCTCGGTTATCGTCTTGATTAAGAAAAAGCGAATCTGCTGGCATATTATAGGGCTTTGTGCAATAATATTCTCGCATATTTTTGTTTCGGTTTACGGCTCGATGGCTGAGTTTTCAAGGCTTTCATCAATGGTAATACCTGCGGTGGTGCTGTTAGTATTTTATATGATAGACTATGCAGTAAAAGCGGTAAGAAAACGTAAAGCTTTATGCCTTAATGATAATAATTCAACTCTGATTCAGGTGAGAGAAATATTGGAATCAGATAACAAAATTTTAAAGGGAGAGTGACTATAAATGGGTATTTTTGATGCAGTAATTGATTTTTTCAAATACATCTGGAACAGCGTTATCGTTTTGTTCTTTTCATCGGATAATCTGTTGTTCTCTCTTATTGATATTCTTGTTGTTACCTTTATTGTTTTTAAAATAATTCAGTTTATGCGCCAGACAAGAGCTGAGCAGCTTATTAAAGGTATAATCATCTTCTTTGTTGTGTATTTTGTGGCTCAACTGCTTCATCTTAATGCGCTTAAATGGATGATTTCAATGGTAACGGTCAACTTCCTTGTTGTTATTGTAGTTCTCTTTCAGCCTGAGCTTCGCAGTATTCTTGAAAAGCTCGGCAGAAGCGGAATTTCCTCATTGGCCATTACAAAAACTACTGATGAAAACGAGGATATGCTAGAGGCGATTGATAATATCTGCTCAGCGGCTGACAGTATGCAGAGAACCAAAACAGGTGCGCTTATAATCATTGAGCGCAAGACTATGCTTAATGAAGTTGCGCATACAGGAACGGTTATTGATGCTAAGGTTTCTCAAAATCTTATTAATAATATTTTCTTTAAAAATTCACCGCTTCATGACGGCGCAATGGTTATCAGGGACAGCAGAGTTTATGCGGCTTCCTGTATTTTACCGCTTACTCAGAATATCGATATCGACAGCGCCCTTGGTACCCGTCACCGCGCGGCAATCGGCGTGAGCGAGATTTCCGATGCGGTTGTGGTTGTTGTATCCGAGGAAACAGGTAATATTTCTGTAGCACTCGGAGGAAAGCTACGACGTAATTTTACAAAAGCGCTGCTTAAAACCGAGCTTACCAATCTTTTGATTGAAAAAATGGAAAAAGCACCTGAAAATAAAATCAAGAAGTTGTTCAAGAAAAAAGGAGGTTCGGACAATGAAAAAGATTAGTTTTTCACTTCATAACCTTCTTAATAATGATAAAGTATTAATGGTAATTTCATTAATTATCGCTTTTTGTATATGGGTATCGGTAAGTCCTCAGAGAGATTTGACCGTTAACTGCCCTGTTACTTTATCAACTAATAATTCATCTGCTGAGAAGCTCGGTCTTGAGATAATCGATGGTGCAGAGCAGAATATCAGCGTAACGGTTGAGGGTAAATGGTACAATATCAGCGAGCTTACAGCTGATGATATTACAATTTCATATTCATTCGGCGGTATCGTTGATTCCGGCGATTATGAGGTTGCCATTACTGCTACAAAAACAAGTAATACGGCTGATTTTACCATTACAAGCGTAGCACCTGAAAAGGTCAAGGTTTCGATGGATCATATTTCAACCGTCAAATATCCTATAGAGGTTGTTACAAATAATATTACAACTGAGGACGGACTTATCGTAGGCACTCCTATTATCGCTGATGATAAGGGCGAAATCACAATTACAGGTCCTGCAACAAAGCTTAACAAATTGAAGAGAGTTGTTGCTGATGTTAATGTTGAAGGGGCTCTTTCAAAATCTCAGGTGTTCACAAGCGAGCTGAAATTCCTTAATAAAAACGATAAGGAAATGGATGTAACTCAGTTTACTCTGCCATATACTGAGGTTGAAGTTACAGTCCCGATTAATCAGACCAAGACTGTACCTGTTAAGGCTCAATTTAAAAATGTGCCTGAGGCTTATGAAACAAGTACAATATCGCATAGCATTTCACAGGAGAGTATTGAGCTTATCGGTACTAAAGAGGCGCTTTCAAAGCTTGAATCTATCGAGCTTGAGGCGATTGATTTTAAAGAGCTTACTCCTGATAATAATCAGTTTACAATCAATCTTAATCTGCCTTCGGGTATAACTACTTCAAACGGAATTACTGAGGTTACCGTTACGGTTAATATGAGCAATTTTGCTACAAAAACACTCAATATTTCTAATTTTAAAACAGTAAACTTAAAGAAAAATACAAAGGCAAGCGTTGAAACTTCCTATAAATCAGTTGTGGTTGTAGGCCCTAAAAATGTTATTCAGAATTTAACTGCGAGCGACGTTTATATTGAATGTGATATGAGCAATAATTCAGGCATTACAGGTAGTGTAACCGTTGAAGGTACTGTAAAATCAGTTAAGTATAAAACAATTTGGGGAACAGGCGGCTGCGAAATCAGAATTAAGGTTAGCTAATAATGGGTTATAAAATTGAGATAGTTCTGATTTCGATAGCGGTGTTCTTATGCGGCCTTATAATGCTTGTGATTGCTTTTCAGGGTAATGAGCCAGAGGAGATTGTTGTTGAAAAATATATCAGCAGTACAGCGGCAAGCGAAAATACTGCTGTCAACCATCAATATACAGATACTACAGTAGACACGGCTGAAGCGACAACGTCACAGGCGGTTAATGATGACAAAATAGTCGGCAAAATCAATATCAATACCGCTGCTAAAGAAGAGCTTATGCAGCTCGATGGTATAGGTGAGGTACTTGCAGACCGCATTATTGAGTATCGAAAGAATAGTAAATTCACTGCTATTGAGGATATTAAGCAGGTTGTCGGCATTGCTGATGCAAAATTCGAGAAAATAAAAGACGACATTACTGTTAAATAAGAATGCACTTACATTCGTCATGATATAATTCCTTGACGGGATTTGCAAAGCAAATATATCGTAGAAAGAGAAACGGTGAAAGAAAAACGATAAGAATTTTCAAAAATGAATTTCGTATCGATATGTTTAAATTCTAAATAAAAAATAAAACCAGTCAGAGTGAGAGTTATATCTCATTTTGACTGGTTATTTTTTATTCTTCGGCTTCTATAGATTTAGGAGTGAAACCTAATTTCTTCATAATATAAGGCGCTGCTTCTTGCGGAGTTAATCCCAGCGCATAAGCAAACTCTTCGTGAATAACTTTTTCAGCTTCTTTTAAAATTTTTGCATCGGAAATTCTTAAATTTTTACCTTTTGCCTCACGTTCTTCACTATGCTGATGAAGCTCAGTTATGAGCTGTATTATTTTTTTATGCTCGCCTGATTTTAAAATCTCATGAAAAGACTCCTGACGCTTCGCATCATTATCAACCCAGACTTTTTCGTTTATATCAACGGATTTAATAATACTTTTTGCTTCGGCACTCGATAAAGGCATTCTTACACCGACTTTATTGTTGTTAACCGGCAGAAAAAGCGTTGTATTGCCGCTATCGTAAACAGGTTTTAAAACAAAATAATCGTATTTTTCAGTTCTTGTGATGTTTTTTGTAGTTATACTATCGACTTTACATATACCTGAGCTTGGGTGCATCACAACCTGACCAATTTCAAACATTTAAAACTTTTCTCCTCACCTTAAAACTGTATTAATTATACCATAAATCTTAAGAAAATGTAAGAAAAAATTAATATAAAACGGCAAGTTTTTTGTTGTTACGAATTATAAATTTATTGAAAACGATAAATTTATATTGACAAACGAAATACAATGATGTATGTATTATCATTGTCAAATTCTGCCGTCATATCGCGCAGAACAAGCGATTGAAAAATGTGATAACAAATAAATAAAGCCGACTCTTTATGCGGTGAATGACCCGACCCAAAAGTTAGCCAAAAAACTAACTTTATGAGTCGGTTTTTCCTTTTTTATATCGGATAAATTCTATCAGCATAATAGCAA
>JBGVHY010000008.1:0-23233 GCA_045122755.1 Acutalibacteraceae bacterium
CTTGCCGAAGCTCAAATCGGCAAGGAATTAGATGTGCTCATAGAGGGCTACGACCGTATGAACAAGTGCTACTACGGTAGAAGCAAGATGGACGCACCTGATATTGACGGTAAGGTGTTCTTTATGTCACAAAGCGAACATAAAGCAGGGGAAATTTTAAAACTCAGTATTTATGACAGAATTGACTATGACCTTTTAGGAGAAGAGATATGAATTTACCTAACAAATTAACACTTATCCGATTTGCGCTTACTCCGATTTTTATGATTTTTATGATGCTTAATTTCAAGGGGCATTTTCTTATCGCAATGCTTATTTTTATCATAGCATCAATTACCGATTATTATGACGGTAAAATTGCCAGAGAGCAGAATTTAGTAACCAATTTCGGAAAATTTCTAGACCCGATTGCGGATAAAATGCTTACAACTGCGGCATATCTCGGATTTTGTGCGCTCGGAATCGGCGCAGGAACAGTATGGGTAACTTTTATCGTATTGCTTCGCGAGTTTGTGGTAACTTCCGTTCGTTTGGCGGCAGCTGACAACGGCAAGGTTGTAGCGGCAAATATGTGGGGAAAAACCAAAACCGTTGTGCAGATGGTAGCCATCATCGCAACGCTGTTTTTCTGCTTTATTATTAATGTATTCCCGTTGCCGAGCGTATTTATAACTGTGCTTGAAGTTATCTATTCGGTACTGCTTTGGATTTCCGCAATTTTAACACTTGTGGCAGGCGCAACATATATTATAGATAACAAGGAATATATAAATTTCAATAAATAGTTTACTTTTTGAAAAGTTTGTGGTAAACTACTAATATATCGAAAAAAGACTGTAATGCGGTAGAGTAAGTTTTGCTTCAGCATTTTAAAGAGAGCGTGTTCGTCGGCTGAAAGACACGTATTTGCGGCAATTCCGAAGTGCGCCGTCATTGTCGGCAGAGGGAAATTTTTAAGTATATCTGCCCGCCTCACCAGCGTTAAAAGGGAAGATGAGAAAGTATGAGTTTTCATACTGTTTCGGAGTGGAACCGTGAATTAGTTAATTTGCCTCCGTCAGAAGATTTCTGACGGAGTTTTTTATTATTCCTGAAAGGAGATTTATAATGTTTGAAAGACTAAAAGAAGATATCGCAACGGTCAAAGCAAATGACCCTGCGGCAACCTCGTCTTTGCAGATATTTTTCCTATATCCCGGACTTAAAGCGGTAAGAATGCATCGCAGAGCGAACTTTTTCTACCGCCATAAGCATTTCTTTTTAGCAAGATGGATTTCTCAGCGTTGCGTTAAGAAAACGGGGATCGAAATTCACCCCGGTGCTACAATCGGCAGAAGATTTTTTATCGACCATGGAACAGGGGTTGTTATAGGTGAAACTACCGTTATCGGCGATGATGTCCTGATTTATCAGGGTGCTACTCTCGGCGGTACGGGTAAAGATATGGGCAAACGCCATCCAACGATTGGTAATAACGTTGTTATCGGCGCAGGCGCAAAGGTGCTCGGCCCGTTTAAAGTCGGCGATAATTCAAAAATCGCCGCCGGCGCGGTAGTGCTTAATGAAATTCCGCCTGACAGTACAGCGGTAGGTATTCCTGCGCGCGTAGTCCGTATCAAAGGTGAGCGTAATTTACACGATCTTGACCATATTCATATTCCTGACCCTGTTGCCCAAAAAATATGCGAGCTTGAGTATAAAATTGAGAAGCTGGAGAAGAAGTTAGCGGAGAAAGACTATGAGTAATCAGATTTATAACATCGATGACTTCGGTGCTATTGGTGACAATAAAACCGATAACACAAAGGCTATGACAGTCTTATTCATATAAATGTAGGTAACCACAAAAATACTCTTTGCAAACACATTAAGGGTTTGTATTTTGACAACATTCATGCCGAAGGCTTCAGAATGCCTCATATCGTCGGCAGAGAAGACGCAGTTTTAGACGATATTTATTTTACAAACTGTACTTTTAAGCAGTTAAAAGCAGAAGATGTGAACGACGGTAAGAACCACGGATCTTTGTTCCATCACGACACTAATATCGCACATGGTTTGACTATAAAACATGCAAATGTAAACTTTAACAACACATCATTTAATATTATAGGAGAATAAAATGCTTAATTTATACAACACAGCCACCAGACAAAAAGAAGAATTTAAACCGTTTGAAGAGGGTAAGGTTTCGATGTATACCTGCGGACCTACCGTTTATCATTTTGCGCATATCGGTAATCTTCGCACATACATTATGGAAGATGTACTTGAAAAATACCTTCGTTATTCGGGTTATGATGTAAAAAGAATTATGAATATCACCGATGTAGGTCATTTGTCTTCCGACGCGGATACAGGCGAGGACAAAATGCTCAAAGGTGCAAAACGCGAACATAAAACTGTAATGGAAATTGCAAAATTCTATACCGATGCGTTTTTTGCAGATTGCGAAAAGCTAAATATTAAACGTCCTGACGTTGTTGAGCCTGCAACCGATTGTATCGCCGAGTTTATCGAAATGATTACGGTTCTTCTCGAAAAAGGCTACGCTTACGAGGCGGGCGGAAATATTTATTTCGATACTTCAAAACTTGAAGAATACTATATTTTTAATAAGTATGATGCAGAGGATTTGGAAGTCGGCGTTCGCGAGGGTGTTTTTGAAGATACCAATAAACGTAACAAAACAGACTTTGTTCTTTGGTTCACAAAATCAAAATTTGACGATCAAGAGCTAAAATGGGACAGCCCTTGGGGTGTTGGCTACCCAGGCTGGCATATTGAGTGCTCGGCAATTTCGGTTAAACATTCAGGTGAGCATCTTGATATTCATTGCGGCGGTATTGATAATGCATTTCCGCATCACACCAACGAAATTGCACAGTCTGAGGCTTATCTCGGTCATAAATGGTGCAACTACTGGTTCCACGTTCTGCATCTTAACACTAACTCGGGAAAAATGAGCAAATCAAAGGGCGAGTTTTTAACTGTTTCTCTGCTTGAAGAAAAGGGCTACAATCCGCTTGTTTACCGCTTCTTCTGTTTGCAGTCGCATTACAGAAAGAGCCTTGTTTTCACCTGGGAGGGTATGGACAACGCTGCAACCGCTTATAAAAAGCTGGTTTCAAAAATCGCGAGCCTTAAAACAGAAGGCGAGGTTGATTTGGAAACCGCAAAACCGTATATCGAAAAATTCAAGGAAGCGCTTGATAACGATATCAACACCTCACTCGGTATAACCGCGCTTTACGATGTATTAAAAGCGGACATCTCCGATGCTACCAAGCTTTATCTAGTAGCTGATTTTGACAAGGTGCTTTGCCTTGACTTAATCAAAGCTGCCGAGGAGATAAACGCTAATACAAACGGCGGTGCTGATGATGAGCTTACTGCTGTAGTTGAGGCAAAAATCGCTGAGCGTGCGGCGGCTAAGAAAGAGAAAAACTTCGCGCGCGCCGATGAAATCCGCGCAGAGCTTTTGAATATGGGAATTGAAATTAAAGATACCCGTGAGGGCGTAATTTGGAATAAAATATAATATTAAAATCAAATTTACAGCCCTTAATGTGTCAAACTGCACAGTAAGGGCTTCATTTTTGCAATAAATACGCAGATATTTAGCAATTGATTTATATGTTTTTGATACTTTATAATTAAAATAGAAATAAGTATTTTGAATTTTAGGAGAAGTATTATGAAAAAACTTTTTAGTATTATTTTAGCGACGGTTATTATTATGTCGGTTGTTCCGATGTTTTCTGTTAGCGTTTCGGCTGATGTTAATAATACAGTCGGTGGATTTTTGGACAGAATTAAAAATGATTTTAACCTTGTTTTCTCGGATGAATTTGAGGGTGATACCCTTGATACTACCAAATGGCAGTATGACGGTGACAATACTTTCAGAAATTCCGAAGCACAGATTTATGCAAACGGCCCTGATGACGGTAATGTTTATCTTGAGGACGGTTGCGTTGTGCTTAAAGCCGAAAAAGAGGAGCGAACTTCAAGCTCAAGAGATAAAACTCAACAGTATACAAGCGGTGAGATTTCAACGCAAGGCTTAGGCGCTTGGAAATACGGCTATTTTGAATTTAGTGCAAAATTACCGAGAGGTAATCAGGTTTTCCCTGCTATTTGGCTTATGGGATATGATTATGAACTTTCAGGTTGCGACTGGCCTCATTCAGGCGAGATAGATGTTATGGAAGCGCTCGGCGGCGATTCGGACAATTCTGTTAACAGCACTTGGTCAACTCTTCATTATACTTATTACGGAAAATACGGTTCGGGCAATCATGTTGCCAAAGGTGCAGGAACTTTTGAAAACCTTAATCACGAAGATATGACAAACGAGTTTCATAAATACTGGATTTATTGGACCGATGAAATAATTATGATTGGTATAGATGACGGTTGTTTTAATATCATAGATATTACTACGCCTGAGCTTGCGCAGTCTTTCAGAGAGTACGAGCATTGGATTCTGTTTGATTTAGCGATGGGACCTTACGGTAACAAAATCAACGACCGCCCTACAGACGACTGGAGATTTTTTATTGACTACGCAAGGGTTTATCAGCTTTCAGATGAAGATGATTATGATAATTACAAGCTAATTGAAGCAGAAAACACCATTTCTCTAAACGGTTCCTCAAAAAGCTGGTCATTAAACCAACCTACAAATCTTGTAAGTAACTCAAATGGTATTCTTTCTTCAAAATTTGAAAATTTCGAGAATGGTACTTATGATGTTTATGCTTCATATACAGGTTTGGCTGAAGGAAAAAGCGGTGTGTTTGACTCATACATAAATGGTCAAAAAACTTCTTATCAAATAGATACTTTAAGCAGTACCGGTGTGCAACGCGGTGAGCAGGGGTATTTAGGACGCGTTACTGTTAAAGATAACAGCACTTTTGATATTACTCTTAAAAAGTCTTCGGGTGTTGCTACTTCACTTGCTATTGATAAATATTTCTTTGTAAAAACTACTGATACTACAGGTGCAATTGTTTCTGATAAAGATAATAACGCTAATCTTTATGATGAAATTGAGGTTTCAACCGCTGACGAGTTTTACAGCGCCTTTGACAGTATCCGACCGAGCGGTACTATAAAACTGAAAAACGATATTACACTAACTAAAGCACACACATTTAGTACAGACTGCACGATAGATTTAAACGGATTTACACTAAATACAGGAACGCTTAAAACTGTATTTTCTGCAACAAAGAGCAATATTAAAGTAACTCTTAAAAACGGTAAAATTCAAGCAAACGGTCAAAGTGGTGTGTTAAATAACTTCATCATTGTTTCAGGCAATTGGGATGCGCATTATATAACTTTTGAAGATATTGCTTTTACATCGACTGCAAAAACCATAAACAGTTTCTTTGCGGGAAGCTGGGCGACAAGCAACTACACCTTAAAGGATTGCACATTCGATTTCACAGCATCGCAAAACGATGGTAGTACAGACCTTTATCTTATAAAAGCCGGAAACGGTTGGAATGCTGCGAATACAGTTTTAAACAATGTTACTTTTAATTATAAAATAGCTAACAGCCCGATTAGTTTAACGGGCGAGCCAAAAGCGATTATCATTGAAAATTGTACTTTTAATAACTGCAAAAATGTTATTGAAACTGCGGCGGCACTCGGCACAAACGCAAGTATTAAACTTGCTAACTGCCAATTTAACAATATTGGCACGTTTACAACTTTTGAAGAAAATATTGCAAAAATTACGTTAGCTGAAAACAACGCATACTTTGATAAAGACAACAATTCAATAAGTTTAACCTACGATTTATCGGGGAGCTATAAAGTTTCTTGTGACCATTCGTACATCGAAGCAACCTGTACCTCACCTGCTACTTGTCAGTATTGCCAACACGAAACTGGCAAGTCAAAAGGCGGACACAAAGCAGGTGCGCCTGTAACAGTTAAACCTGACTGTGTGTACGCAGGAAGCGTTACTGTTTCTTGTACTGAGTGCGGAGAAACTTTATCAGAGGAAAAACTTCATATTGTTGACCACGATTATCAGTGGGTTAAAACAGTCGAGCCTACTTGTTCTCAGGCGGGATATCATCTTTATCAATGCTCTGTTTGCAATGTCGAGCAAAGTCGTTCATACTATGGCGACGGAAAAAAAGCAAAGCTTGCTCATACACCTGATGAGTCGCAAACTTTGGTTGTAAAGAACACTTGTACTAGTGGTGGTTACACTCAAAAATATTGCACGACTTGTAAATCTACTTATATAGTTGACCGACACGCAAGCCGTCATACACTCACTAAATCTCAGGTAATAGCACCTACTGAAATGCAAGACGGCTATTCGATTTACGCATGTGAAAAATGCGATTACACAGTTACCCGCGAATTTATTGCGGCAGGTACTTTGGTCGAGCACGAATACAGTGTAAACGAACTCGAGAGTTGCTCGAAACTAATCGGCAGAGCGTATAAAGATGCTAACGACGTTGTTTTGGCAATGAGTGGTTCGGGTGTTGAATATGGTGCATATGTTCAAGGTGATATTAAAGTAAAACTTAACAACACCGTGCATAAATCAAATATTACACACTATCTCGGTGTAATGATAGACGGCGATTATCAAAATCGCAAACTTATAGAGATTTCTTCGGGGGACAATGAAATAACTGTCGCAACCGACCTTCAAGCAGGTGAGCATACTATTATGCTCTGGCACCCGAACGAATATAATTATTCCACTTATCGCATAAAATCTCTTACGTTTACAGGTAAACAATCAAAAGCGCCTGAAAAGAAAAAATATACAATCGATTTTTATGGCGATTCCATCACCGTAGGGCAGGGCAACGTGCCACTCGGCGAAGATGGCAGTTATACTAGTTACACGTCAGACGCGCTTGATTCTTATGCAGGTGTCGTTGGTAGAGAACTTGACGCCGATATAAACATCTGTGCGGCATCGGGATACGGTATTGCATACGGATTTAATGAAAACACCAACCCTGCAGGCGCAATTATTTCAAAAATTTATGACTATGCTTCGCCAAAGGATAATCTTTTGTGGGATTATTCGGCGTATTCTCCTGACTTGGCAGTAGTTTCGCTCGGACAAAACGACCTTACGCACAAAGCTAACGTCGGCGACGTGGACTATCAACAAGAACTTAAAAACAAAATCAAAGATTTGATTGAGAAAATCCGCGCTCGTGACAAGTCAATTCCAATTGTATGGATTGGCGGACTTATGAATACAAACGGCTCTTTCTCAAATGATTTTATCAACATTCGTGCTTCTTTGTCGCAGGTTGTTAAAGAAAACGATTACGATAACATCTATTTCAAGATTATTCCGGGCGATTCTAAAGGCGGTAACTATCATCCATCTGCAGTAGCACACGAGACTATCGGCAAAGCACTTGCAAATTATATCGAAACTCTTGATTTGATGAACGATGACACCAAGGTATTTGCACCGCTTATTGATGATTTTGATACAGTTGATTCTGTGCCAAGTCGATATTCGAGTGCGCTATCAGGAAAATCAATTGAGATTTCAGATAGCCCTTCTGATGATAATCATTCGAAAGTGCTTAAACTCGATGCTCAAAGCACCTATAGCGGTGTCGTTTTGAAAACAAACGATATCCCTGAAACTGCAGTCGGCATTAAGTTTGATGTATATGTCGAAACAAAAGCGACTATGGGTGTAATAGCCAGAAATTCAAGTGACAAAACCTTGTATGGCTCTGCTTCTTCGCTTTCATCGATTCCTACAGGCAAATGGGTTACAGTTACCGACGTGTTCGATACAAGCGTATGCTCGGCAAAGGATATTGCTTCGTACAAAATCACTACCGATTGGACCACTGCAGGTACGATATATATAGATAACGTTTCGTATCTTACTTTAGGCTCGACTGTGTGTGAACATGTTGTAAAAGACGGCTTTGACAAGGTTGTACCACCTACTTGTGGCGAAGACGGCTATACAGAGCATTTGTGCTCAAAATGTGGTGAGCGCTACAAAGATAGCAAAACTTTGGCAACAGGAAATCATATCGCAGACGAAAGTCTTGACAAAACGTTTGAGCCAAATTGCACCTACGAAGGCTACACAGAACATTCTTGTAAAGTGTGTGGCACAGTTTATAAAGATGCCTATAAAGATAAAGTTCCTGATGCTCACGAAATAAAAACTATGCAGGCAAAAGAGCCTACCTGTACCGAAAGCGGACTTACCGAGGGTAAATACTGCGAGCTTTGCCGAAGCGTATTTGTAGGGCAGAAGGAAGTCCCGAAGCTTGCTCACACCCCGATAGAAGATAAGGGCTATGCTGCAACCTGCGAAGCTGATGGACTTACCGACGGCAGTCATTGCGGTGTTTGTAATGAACCAATCGTGGCTCAGGAAATAATCCCTGCACTAAAACATATTGAGGTTGTTGATGAAGGCTATGCCGCAACCTGTACTGAGGACGGACTTACAGATGGTAAGCATTGCGGCCGTGAGGGCTGCGGAAAAACTCTTGTAGCTCAGGAGGTAATCTTGTCATCTGGACATAATACGGTAATAGATGCGGCAGTAGCGGTGACTTGTACTAAAAATGGACTTACCGAAGGCAGTCATTGTGAAACCTGCGGCGAGGTATTTAAAGAGCAGGAAGTTATACAGACCGAGGGTCACGACCTTGTAAAAGTGCCGATAACAGCACCAACCTGTGAAACTGACGGTAAAACCGAGCATACAATCTGTAAAACTTGCGGTGAAATCATTTTTGAATATCAGGTTATTGCTAAAAAAGGGCATACTCTAAGCCTTGTTGGGGCAAAATCGGCAACCTATACTGCTGACGGCTACACAGGTGACAGCGTATGTACCGTCTGCAAAAAGGTAGTAACCAAAGGTAAGGTTATACCAAAACTGAAGCTTAGCCGACCTGTTGTAAAGCTTAAAATTAAAAACGGCAAGCTTCAGGTTAAAATCAAAAAAGTTTCAGGCGCACAAAAGTACGAGGTAAGAATAAATATAAACGGTAAATGGAAAAAGTTTAACGTAAAGAAACCGAAACTACTTAAAAAGCTTAAATCAGGCAAAAAGTATCAGGTAAAAGTTCGTGCATTTGTTGTGTCAAACGGCACAAAGATTTACAGCAAATATTCCAAGAAAATGTCAATAAAACTTAAATAAAACAAATCCCCGTCGGTATTTGAACCGACGGGGATACTTGCGTTTAAATTAAAGATATTTTGCTCTTGCTTTTTCTGATTTTAAAATTGCCTTTGCATTTCGTACTGCTTTTTCAAGATGCGGATATTTCTGCAACTGAAGCTCAATTTCTTTTTCATAAGGCTTATCGGAATAAAGTGTTCCACAGAGAATAGTGTAAACTATAGTTGCGGCAGTGTTCTGCTCGCCGTTAACATATGCAAGATTGAGAAGCTCAAAGTATTTTGAAATATGACGTTTGTTGCCCTCTGCCAAAACATTCTGTAACTCTTCAACACCTGCTTTGCGGAAGAAATCATCATATAAAAATTCACCGTATTTAGTTACGTTTTCCTTGTATTCGTCCTTGTGAGCAGGGAAGATAGCCAAAAATCTTGCTGCTAAGCTTTCGGTGTCAATGCTGTCAGCGTTTTTCTTTTTAGAAGGCATTTCAACCTTCTGAACGCCTTTTACGCCTGCTTTAGCGCCGAGAGCCTCTAGTACTGAATCGGTAAAGTCATGTTTAATACTTTCCTTATCACGGTCAGTAGCATCTTCGCCCATAAGCCATGAAGAAAGCTCTTTCCAGTTTACGCCTTCACCCTCTTCCAGCACAGCGGTTTTGAGTGATATTAGCTGTTTTTCATCATCGTAATCAACCATAAAGGCTTTTTTGCCGTCTGAAAAATATTCACCTTTTTCATAATTTTCAACCTTGAAGTCCTTTTCCTTTAAAACTTCAAAAATTCCATCGGTAATTACTTTGTAAAATTCTTTATCCATTTGTCGTTAAGTTCCTTTCATATGAACATAATAATCCTAGTTTAAATCTATTATAACAGAAAAAATTTCATTTGTCACTAAAATTATTGTAAAAAAAGTATTAACAGAAAAAATAGCGGTTGATATTTTGCGTAATTACCATTATAATATAAAATATTAAAAGTCTTAATGTAGGAGAAAATCAATGAATTTATTAAAAAAATCGCTGTGTGTAATATTTGCGGTTTTGATGTGTGTTACAGCCGTTTCCTGTAATAAAGCCTCGGGTAACGTTTACAGCAATACCGAGGATTATTATACAAAGGACGGAGAGCTTACAATCAGCCCGTATTTTGCTTATTATAATGACGGCAAAGAGGTTAAGGAGCTTGAGAAAATCGACCCTGAAATCGCAGAAGAAGGCGTTTTGGATGACGGCGCTTTCAATATATATTTTGCTGTTTGCAATTTGTCATCTTATGACCGCAAAATCAATGAGATAAAAGTTAATTATATAAGAAATGCTGATAATTACGATATAGTCGAGGCTTGCGAGTTCACACTTGATAATGATGTTTATATCGCATCGGGTCAGACTAAGATTATTCCTTGCGTTTTTGAAGCGGATTTCGTTAAGATGGAGGCAAAATTAAAAGACCTTTCATCTGAGGTTTCAATTGTTTATGAGGGTTGCGTGGTTGAAGGTGCTGAGCCTGAAACTGAAGCCAATTCACTTACCGCCTCGGTAAAAGAGCTTAAGTTTACCTCAGCCGATGGTATTGAGGGTTCGTTCTCGATTAAAAATAATTTCTCGGCTGAAAAAAATATCGGAAAAATATCATTTATGCTTTATACTGACGAGGGCAAAAAAATCACAAAAAAACCTGTTGAAATGGATATCGATAGTTCTATTGAATCAGGCGAGCAGATGACGCTTAAATTCGCTGTATTACCAGACAATGTAAGCGATGAAATCAAAGAAACAAAACTGTTTAACAGTGTAGAAATAAAAATAACGGAGGAATAAGAAATGGTTAAATTTTCACCATCTATTTTAACTGCTGACTTTGTACATCTCGGTGATGCTATAGAAGAGCTTGATAACGCAAAAACCGATATGTTTCATCTTGATGTAATGGACGGGCTGTTTGTTCCGAATATCTCAATCGGTATCCCTGTTGTTGATTCAATCCGCAAGGCTACCAATACTGTTCTTGATGTTCACCTTATGATTGACCGTCCTCACAGATATATTGAGCAGTTCGCAAAAGCCGGCGCTGATATTATCGGTTTTCATATTGAGGCAGGTTCGGATGTAAAAGAAACTATCGACCTTATTCATTCATACGGCAAAAAAGCCTGTCTTACAATCAAGCCGAAAACCGCAGCTGAAGAAGTTTTCCCATATCTTAACGACCTTGAAATGGTGCTTGTAATGAGCGTTGAGCCGGGATTCGGCGGTCAGAAATTTATGCCTGAGTCTTTGCCTAAAATCAAGGCAATAAGAGAAAAAGCAGATGAACTCGGACTTGATATTGATATTGAGGTTGACGGCGGCATTAATTTAGATACCGCACCGCTCGCAGTAGAGGCAGGCGCCAATGTATTAGTAACAGGCAACGTGCTTTTCTCGGCTGAGGATAAAACAAAAAGACTTGCAGAACTCCGCGAGATTGTAAAATAAACAAAAAAGCGGCTATCAGCTATCAGCCACGCCTTTTTAAATCATCTGGCAAGCGATACTATAAATATTCATTAGACAATATCAATTAAAAACGGACTTGTTCAAACTGAACAAGTCCGTTTTCGCTTTAGTCTCTTGGTGAATCTTTTACACCGTCTCTGAATAACAGAGAGATACACCATACGGCTGCAAGGCCTACAACTGTGTAGATAATACGGCTGATTACCGAATCCTGACCGCCGAAAATCCAAGCGACAATGTCAAATCCGAAAAGACCGATGCTGCCCCAGTTAAGACCGCCGATAATGTTTAAAATTAATGCAATTTTATCTAGCATTTTATCATCTCCTTATGTTTTGTCTTTAGTTTTGCCGCAAATTTTTAATTTTATACAAAATCGTGGTAAAAATATTTCTAGGTGATAAAAATTGAAAAGAATAATCTATGTTTTCGTAAGTCTTATTATTTGTTTTTCGCTTGGAGTAGGAAGAATTATTTATATAAATTACGATGAAACCTACACCGCGTCAGCGGACAATTCGCGAAAATCAACTGAAATAGGAAAAGTCCGCGGAACAATTTTTGACTGCGGCAGTGTGCGCCTTACTAATACCGAGTATGAGTATTTCGCCGCAGTTCCGCCGAATGCCGACGGCATTAACGCGGTAGCCGATTACATCGACGAAACCAACCGAAAAACGCTCGCGGCAGGTTTTCCTGTAACAGTTAAAGTAAATAAGCAGTTTTATTCCGATTCCGTTGTAAAAGTGAAGCTCGCAAAACGGTATAGCGGAATTGCTTCACATCTTATCGGTTACTGCAACGAAAACGGCGACGGCATCTGCGGAATTGAGCAGGCTTACAACGACATTTTAAAAAGAGAAACGGTGAAAGTAAGCTTTGATACCGATGCGACGGGGGCGGTAATCGGAAATTCCGAGCAGATTGAGAATGATACGGGCTATGAAGGCAACGGAGTAATGCTGACGATTGATAAATCAATTCAGACTATCTGCGAGCAGGTTGCCGAAAAGTATATCGAAAAAGGCGCTGTTGTCGTTCTAGAAAATTCAAGCGGTAAAATCCGCGCTTGTGTTTCAGCACCTGATTACGACCCGAACGATGTTTCTTCTTCGCTTGATTCACCGTCATCGCCGTTTTATAACCGCGCATTAGCGGCGTATAACTGCGGCTCTGTTTTCAAGCTTTGCGTTGCCGCCGCGGCACTTTATTATAATGTCAATTTAACTACCGAATGCAAAGGAAGTATCACCGTTGGCGATACGGTTTTTAATTGCCTTGCCGAGCATAAAAATGTAGATATGAAAACGGCGCTCGCCGTTTCTTGCAACTGCTATTTTATTGAACTAGGGCAAAAAATAGGCGCATCGCGTCTGCTTTCCTTTGCAAAAAGTATGGGCTTCGGCAATGAAATCTCACTGTGTTCAACGCTCAGCTCAACCGGTGCAACCTTGCCCGAACTTTATGATTTACAGGAAAAATCAGCGGAGCTTGCTAATTTTTCATTCGGTCAGGGCGTTATTATGACTTCGCCTTTGCAAATTGCCTCGATGGTACAATGTATCGCAAACGGCGGTAAGCTTATAAAACCGTCGCTTATCAAAGGTATAACTGATTCAAACGGAAAATTGATTGACAAAGAGGAACAAACCTTACCCACATATATTTTAGACGAATCCGACGCAAAAACGCTTTGCGAGTATATGGTAAACACAGTTGAAAACGGCACAGGCAAAGCTGCCGAGCCGCTAAACAGCGGAGCGGGCGGCAAAACTGCCACCGCGCAGACGGGAATTTATGACGAGCAAGGCAACGCAGTTTATCAGACGTGGTTCGGCGGATTTTATCCGGCAGAAAACCCAGTTTATACAATAGTTGTGCTCTGTGAAAACGGCGACTCAGGCGGTAGCACCGCCGCTCCGATTTTTAAAGAAATAGCCGATAACATTTATGGGATAAGGTAGAACTTTTTGCAAGTGCAATGAATAAAAATTCGTGTTGAAAAAATGTTGAAAATAATTATTATGTAACTTTAAAATTTTGTAAATTTGCGAAAAACATTTTATTATAAACTTTCAGATTTTAACATTTTCAACATAGTTTTCAACATTTTAATATTATGTAAACACTTTAAAGCATATTTTTTTATGCAAGACGTAAAAAATTGTGAAATGACCTTGTAAAATTCTTAAACTTTGGTATAATGATATACGTATAATTATGTGATTTGAAATCAAAGGGAAGTTTATTAGCTATGTACGAAACTAAAAATTTAAGAAATGTTGCAATTATTGCCCACGTTGACCATGGTAAAACCACTCTCGTTGACGAGATGTTGAAACAATCGGGTACATTCCGCGAAAACGAAGCAGTGGCAGAGAGAGTTATGGACTCAAACGACCTCGAACGTGAACGCGGTATCACTATTCTTGCTAAAAATACAAGTATTCATTATAAAGACCACAAAATTAATATCGTTGACACTCCGGGTCATGCGGACTTCGGCGGCGAGGTTGAGCGTATACTTTTAATGGTAGATGCGGTGCTTTTGCTTGTTGATGCGTTCGAGGGCTGTATGCCTCAGACTCGTTTCGTTCTTAAAAAGGCGCTCGGTCTTGGCAAAAAACCAATCGTTGTTCTTAATAAAATCGACCGTGACGGCGCACGTCCTGAAGAAGTTGTTGACGAAGTGCTTGATTTGTTTATCGAACTCGGCGCTGATGATGACCAGCTCGAATTTCCTGTTGTTTATGCATCGGGCAGAGACGGTTATGCGTCCCTTGATCCGAATGAAAAAGGTACCGATTTACGTCCGCTTCTTGATATGATTATTGATGAAGCTCCTGCACCGACTAATGACCCTGAAGGTCCATTACAGTTACTCTTCTCAAATATCGACTATGATGAGTATGTCGGTAGAATCGGCATCGGTCGTGTTGAGCGCGGTGTTGTTCATGTAAATGACCGCGTAGTGCTTTGCAAACAGGACGATTCGCAACAGAATGTTAAAATATCACGTCTTTATACCTATGACGGCTTAAAACGTGTTGAGGCAACCGAAGCGGTTGCAGGCGATATTGTATGCGTTTCAGGTATTGAAGACCTTAATATCGGTGAAACTGCGTGCGATCCTGAAAATGTTGAAAAAATGGATTTCGTTAAAATCGACGAGCCTACAATAGCGATGAACTTTATCGTAAACGACTCTCCGTTTGCCGGTAAAGAGGGCAAATTCGTAACCTCGCGTAATCTTCGTGACCGTCTTTTCAAAGAGGTTGAAACAAATGTTTCAATGCGCGTTGAAGAAACCGATTCAGCTGATACATTTAAGGTTTCAGGTCGCGGCGAATTACATCTTTCGATTTTGATTGAAACAATGCGCCGTCAGGGTTATGAATTTCAGGTATCCCGTCCGCAGGTTATCTTTAAAAAAGGACCTAACGGCGAAACTCTCGAGCCTATCGAATTATTGATGATTGAAGTGCCTGAGAATTATGTCGGCGCAGTTATGGAGAAGCTCGGAAACCGAAAAGCAGAGCTTGTTAATATGGGCACTCGCGAGACGGGTATGTCGCACCTTGAGTTTAGAATTCCTGCGCGTGGACTTATGAGCTATCGTTCGGAATTTTTGACCGATACAAACGGCAACGGTATTATGAACCACATTTTTGCTGATTACGAGCCGTTTAAGGGCGAGATTGACCAGCGTCCGTCAGGCTCAATCGTTGCGTTTGAAACAGGTACAACGACTTCTTACGGACTTTATAACACTCAGGATAGAGGTAGATTGTTCGTTGGTGCAGGTGTTGAGGTTTACGAAGGTCAGATTGTCGGAGAGTCACCTAAAGCAGAAGACCTCGTCTGCAACGTCTGCAAGAAAAAACAGGTTACAAATATGCGTTCATCAAGCTCTGATGAGGCGCTCCGTCTTACACCACCGTCAATTCTATCGCTCGAACGTTCACTCGAATTTATCAAGGATGATGAGTTAGTAGAGGTAACTCCTGAGTCAATCCGACTCAGAAAAATGGTTCTTTCAAAAGAGCAGAGAATGAAATTATTGCATAGAAGCAAGTAGTGTGAATGAATAAAGAATTACCGAAAAGGAAACAATTACGTCTTAATTGTTACGATTATTCAAGCAATGGAGCGTATTTTGTTACGATATGTACACATAATCGTTGTAATATTTTTTTGAAATCTATCAAAAACAATGTAGGGGCGACCCTACCAAAAATTGTAGATTGGTTTAAAACGATGGTAACTAATGAATATATTAAAGGTGTGAAAGAAGCATTATATACACCGTTTAATAAAAAATTATGGCAACGTGGATATTTCGAGCACATAATTCGTAACGAAAAAGATTTATTTGAAACACGAAAATATATTGAAGAAAACCCTATGAAATGGGAGTTGGATGAGTATTATTAACCTAAGGAGAGAAGCCACTTATGACTATAGAAGTAATGGGAATAAAACTTAATTATGAAATCTCCGGTCAGGGTGAGGACATTCTCTTTCTGCACGGTTGGGGCGCATCGCTTGACTCATTTAAGCGAATGATTGCACCGCTGTCCGAAAATTTCCGCTGTATCGCCTTAGATGCACCCGGTTGCGGTAAATCGGAATTGCCGAAAGAGGCTTTGACTCCTGATGATTACTGCAAAATTACCAAAGAATTCATGGATAAAATCGGTATTACCAATCCGATTATGATAGGGCACTCAAATGGTGGGCGTACAATTTTAAATATGTGTGCTGACGGATATGTTTCACCTCAGAAAATCGTGCTTTTCGGGGCCGCGGGAATAAAGAATAAAAAGACTTTTAAACAGAAATTAAGACAGACGACATATAAAACCTGCCGTTGTGTGCTGACAATGCCTATTATTCGCAATTTTACCGCTGAAGCGCTGGATAAATTGCGTTCGCATTTTGGCTCTGCTGATTATAAATCTGCACCGCCTGTAATGCGCCAGACTCTCGTTAACCTTATCAACAGCGATGTTACCGCAAAGCTTCATAAAATCACTGCGTCAACTCTGCTTATCTGGGGTGAATGTGATACCGCTTCACCGCTCTGGATGGCTAAAATAATGGAAAAAGAGATTAAGGATTGCGGTTTGGTCGTTATGCCGAATCTTTCGCACTGGAATTTTATTGAAAACCCTGTGCAAACTGATGCAATTTTAAACAGCTTTTTATCAGGAGGAAAATAGAATGTCAAATGTAATGCTTTTTATAAGCGCCGTTTTGCTTTTTTTGACCGCGCTTGTTACTATGACAAGACAGCTTCACTTTTTGCAGTTAAACTCCTATTTTAATTCCCGATTTTTCGACTATTTTAAAGATGAATTTAATATGATTTCGGTGTGGTCGCTATTCGGTTGCGCCGTTATTGTGAATTTAGCACTTTTCGATATTGAGCTTTTAACGCTTATTTTAACTGTGATTTTCTGCGCGATTCGTGTTTTTTATACTGTTTATAAGCTTAAAACCGTTAAAAAAGGCATCGCCTTTACCGCGCGAATCAAACGCTTTTATATCACTGCGGGCGTTATTTTTGCAGTTATTTTACTGCTTACTGCTTTTGATATTATTCCGTCATCGCTTTCGGTGTTTGTCGCAAACCTTTGTTTGCTTTTGTCACCGTTTTTTGCGTGCTTTATCAATATCATCAATTCGCCTGTAGAAAAAGCGGTAAAGCGCTACTACATAAATGATGCGAAGAAGATTTTAAAATCCAAAACCGATATGAAAATTATCGGTCTTACGGGTTCTTACGGTAAAACCTCGACTAAATATATCTTAGGCAGAATTTTGTCTGAAAAATTCAATACCGTAATAACCCCGGGCAGTTTTAATACTCCTATGGGCGTGGTTATTACAGTACGTAATCATCTAACACCGCAGACTGAGGTTTTTGTAGTTGAAATGGGCGCAAAAAATGTCGGTGATATCGCTGAAATTTGCGAAATTGTCCATCCGACTTGCGGTGTTATTACTTCAGTAGGTCCTCAGCATCTTAATACCTTCGGCTCGATTGAAAATGTTACTAAAACTAAATTTGAGCTTGCCGATGAAGTAAAGAAAAACGGCGGTAAAATGTATCTAAATCTCGATAATGAGTATATCTCGGCAAAAGTCGGGGAGTACGACAGCATTACTTACTCAATCGACGGCGAGTCGGACATTGTTGCTACTAATGTTAAATGTGACAAAAACGGACTTTCATTTACCGTTAAATATAAAGATACTTCTATCGACCTTACAACCGAGTTGCTCGGCTCGCATAACGTGCTTAATATTATGTCGGCAGTCGGTATTGCGCTTGATATGGGTATCAGCGAAAATGATATCAAATATGCAGTTGAAAGACTTCAGCCAACTGAGCATAGGTTAGAGTTAAAACCACTCTTTAACGGAGCACTTTTAATTGACGATGCTTACAATGCTAATCCGAGCGGATGCCTTGAGGCTATGCGCGTTATCGGCTCATTCGCACCGATGAAACGAATCGTTGTCACTCCGGGACTTGTTGAGCTCGGTGAAAAAGAGGAAGAGTGTAATAAGGCTCTCGGAATGGCTGCAGCTGAAAACGCTGATGTGATTATTTTAGTCGGCGAAAAACGTTCAATTCCTATTAAAGAGGGAGTCCTCGCCAAAGGATTCCCGCAGGAAAATCTCTATATTGCGAAAACATTTAACGATGCAGTGGAAATTTTCCGACCGATGTGCGATAAAGATACTGTAGTCATTTTTGAAAACGACTTACCCGATAACTATGCGAAGTAGTCGGGAGCCCCGACAGGCAATACGCGAAATTAGTTTCGTTTTGTTACTGGCTTTTCACTCGCGTTTAAACAAGTACCAAACACAAGGAGGAAGTATGAAAATAACAAGATGGCAGATGTTTGTCGCTTGGTTAAAACAACGCGATTTACTTGCTTGGCATTTTTTGTTCATTGCGAGTCTTTCAAAGTGGATTAGTAATGAAACAGTTGTTATGAGTTTTATTGCTATTATAATTCAGGCGATTTTAACTTTCCTTTTTCTTCGTTATTCAGTAAGAGAAGTTTTTCCAAAACATACTCCAAAAAAGATGATTGTAAAATGTATAATTTATACTATAATTGTACCGATTGGTGCAGATGTTTTAAACTTTGTTTCTTACGATAATTTCATTAATTTATTTATTCTTCTATTGGCTGTTATAATTGCGATACCTGCAATTATATCTTACGTAAAAATAACTCATAGTGAAATAGAGAATTAGTTGAGATTTCTCACTTGTCGTTCGGAATGACGCGAATTGAGCGTGATATTTGTTTAAGTTTTAAAATCGCCTTTTGCGTGTAATTCAGAGGAGCGAAGCGACGAAGAATCTCTACTGAAAAATAATAGATAAATCTGAAAGGATTTGATATAAATGAAAACAAATGTTGCTGTGTTTTTCGGCGGTAGATCTGTTGAACACGAGGTTGCAGTAATCTCGGCAGTTCAGGCGATGAATTTTATGGATACCGAAAAATACGATATTACCCCTGTTTATATTACTAAAAACGGTGAGATGTACCACTCTGACGAAATGAAAAATATTGACGAATTTCGCAATATTCCTACACTTCTCGAGAAGTCGCAGAATGTTACAATGGTGCGTAAAGGTGATAAATTCAATCTTATCGAGCTTAAAAAAGGACTTTTTAAGAAAGTTATCTGTTCGGTTGATATTGCTTTCCCTGTTGTTCACGGAACAAACTGTGAGGACGGCTCGCTTGTCGGCTGGTTTGAGCTTTTAGGCATTCCTTATGTAAGCTGCGATGTTTTGTCAGCGGCTGTCGGTATGGATAAAGCAGTCTGCAAATACATCTTGCAAAAAGCAGGTGTTCCTGTTCTTGATTGCGTAGAGTTTTATGCAAAAGAATATGTTGCCGAGAAAGACAGCATCTTAAGAGAAATCGAGGACAAATTCGGCTATCCTGTTATCGTAAAACCTGCTAACCTCGGCTCATCTGTCGGAATTTCAAAGGCTGATGATAAAGATGAATTATTAGCATCAATTAAAGATGCTATGAATTACGCATCTAAAATCATCGTCGAACCTGCGGTAACAGAACTTCGCGAGCTTAATTGCTCGGTTGTTGGTGATACCGATGAATGTGAAACTTCCGTAATTGAAGAACCTGTTATGACGGGTAAAATTCTTTCTTATGAGGATAAATATAAAGGTGGCGAAAAGGGCGCAAAAGGAGCTAAAGGTGCAACTAAATCCGCAGGTACAGGTAAGGGCGGTATGGCTTCGCTTTCGCGCAAAATTCCTGCCGATATTACCGATAAAATCAAAAATGATGTCGAAAATTACGCAAAAGAAACTTTCAAAGCCTTGGGCTGCAATGGCGTTGTTCGTATTGACTTTTTGTATGATACAAAGGCTGACAAGGTCTATGTAAACGAGATTAATACAATCCCAGGCTCGCTTTCATTCTACCTCTGGGAGCCAAAAGGTGTTAAATATAAATCATTGCTCGACAGAATGATTGAACTTGGCTTTAAACGTGCGCGTACAAAAGAGAATTTAAAATTCTCTTTTGATACAAATATTCTGGAGAACAGTATGTCTTTCGGACAAAAAGGCTCAAAAGGCTCAAAAATATAAAAAACAATAAAAAAGGGGACTTAAAAAATGGCTAAAGACAAAAAGAAATCAACATTTTTCGCAGACTTCAAAAAATTCTTACTCGAGGGCAACGCTCTTTCAATGGCTGTTGGTGTTATTATCGGTACTGCGCTTAAAGATGTAGTAACTTCGCTCGTTGAAAACATCTTTAACCCGATTATCGGTATTTTCACAGGTCACGTTGACTTCTCAAAGCTCGCCATCAATCTTGGCGATGAACTCACAATCAAGTACGGTGCTTTCGTTACCGCACTTATCAACTTTGTTATCCTGGCATTCGTAGTTTTTATTGTTATCCGCGGAATCAATAAGCTTAACGACAAATTAAAAGAGCTACCGCTTCTTAAGAAAGAAGAGGTTGTGGAAGAGCCTACAACAAAGGTTTGCCCATACTGCCAGAGCGAAATCAGCATTAAAGCTGTAAAATGTCCTCATTGTACATCTGATTTAGAGGATTAAAAAATATAATTGATTAATTGAATATTGTGTGATATAATATTTTAAAAGCATCCTGAGGGGCAGCGAAGGATCATAATCAGAATACTAACGGGAGTGAGATAACAAATTGAAAAAACTTTTGGCGCTTGCTGTTTGCGCTTTCATCTGTTTTTCAGCAGCTGCTTGCTTTGGCGGCACCACTCCCGATAATTCTGTTTCAGACAGTAGCGAAATAACCGCCGCTTCTGTCGAAGAAACTACTAAAAAACAAAGTAAGAAAAACAAGAAGAATAAGACTTTATCGCTTTATTTCAGCTATTCTGACAGCCTTGACCCTTATAAGGCTGAAAGCGCAGGCAATCGCGGTATCTGCTCATTGCTTTTTGATTCGCTTGTCAAGCTTGATAATGATTTAAACCCCGAAAACATTATCGCAAGTGATATTGAAATTTCGGGCAAAACCGTTACGGTTTCGATAAACAGTTATCAGTTTTCCGATGGCTCTTATATCAGCACCGATGATGTTATCTACTCAATCGAGCGCTGCAAAAAAGCTAAAACAGGTGACTATGTAAATCAGCTTGAAAATGTGAAGTCTTATTCCGTGTCGGGTGGCAAAGTTGTTCTTACTTTAAAAAGATATGACAAAAATGCCGAGCGTCTACTCGATTTCCCAATTTTGAAAAAAGGTACTGCGGGCAAAACTAATGACGACGGAAAAGCAATTCCGCCTGTCGGCTCGGGAAGATATATTTTTGTCGATAATAAAGGTGAGTATTCGCTGAGTGCTAATGAAAATTATTTTAACGGCGAGCCTGTAAATACTATAACACTTAAAAATATTCCTGATTACGATGCGCTTGAATATCTTATCCGCTCAAGCTCGATTGATGTATATTACAGCGGATTTGATGCAAACGAAATGCCTGAGCTTAAAGGCACAACAAAAAATGTTAACCTTTCTAACTTAGTTTATGTCGGTATCAACCAGAAGTCCGGCGTGCTTTCTGATAAAAATGTAAGAAAAGCATTGTCGCTTGCGGTTGACCGTGCAGATATATCCGAAAAATGCTATTATTCGCTTTCAAAACCGGCGCTAAGCCTTTATAATGAAAGCAACAGCATTATAAAAAATGAAAAAACTGTATTCAATCTTGAAGATAATGTCCCGTCGGCTACCGAGTATCTTAAAAAAAGCGGATATGAAACGCTGAATAAAGAGGGGTATTATCAAAATGCAAACGGCGAGTTTATAGCTCTTACTTTGCTTTATAATAATGAAAATAATATGCAGAGTATGGTAGCGCAAAACCTTGTTAAGCATTTCAAAGCCTGTGGCGTTAAGGTAAGTTTAAACGGTGTTACCGCTGCACAGTATAAAACAGCGGTTAATAAAGGCAATTATCAGCTTTATGTTGCTGAGGTTCGTCTTACAAAAAGCTTTGATTATTCTACTCTTTTGAGCTATCCTAAGAATGTACCTTATAATTATAAGGTAGAGAATAAAGAAAAACTAAAGGATTACGTTGATTTTTCCGATATTTACGAAAAATATATGAAAGGCGATATTACTGTGGCTAAGATGCAGGAAAGCTTTTCAGAGGAAAATCCGTTTATCCCGCTTGCTTTCCGTTTAGGAACTGTAAGCTATAGCGAAAATTTTTCCGAAGAACTTATTTCTTCAATCAGCGACCCTTATTACAATATTGAAAGAATATATTTAAAATAACCGATAAAGAAAGGACGAAAGTTATGATCAGTTTTGAAACAAGATACGGCAAAATCGTTATTGAAAATGAATTTTTTGCGGAGTTTATCGGAAATGCCGTAACATCGTGCTACGGTGTTGCAGGTATGGTTGCAAAGGGTACTCAGAAAATCCGTAATATCATTTCAAAGAAGCAGTACAATGATACAGGTATCATTGTAACCGGAAACATTGATAAAATTAATGTTGATTTGTATATTACCGTTATGTACGGTGTAAATATAAATGCTATTTCAAAAAGCATTGTCCACAAGGTTAAATACTCTGTTGAAGAGGCAACCGGTATCCAGGTAAATAAGGTTACCGTTCATATCGACGGAATGAATATTAACGATTAATTTTAATCGGAATTGAAAGGATGATTTACAAAGTGATTACCGGTGATATTTTAAAACAAGCCGTGATTTCGGGTTCAAATAATATTTCTAATAATAAACAGGCGGTTGACGAGCTTAACGTTTTCCCTGTTCCGGACGGCGATACAGGTACTAATATGTCGCTTACTATCGGCAATGCGGCTAAAGAGCTTAATGTTATAAATAACGCTAACATCAGCGAGGTTGCAAAAACTACCGCAGGCGCTCTTCTCCGCGGTGCGCGTGGTAACTCAGGCGTTATTCTCTCACTTATCTTCCGCGGCTTTTCAAAAGGCTTTAAGGATTG
>JBGVHY010000009.1:0-2384 GCA_045122755.1 Acutalibacteraceae bacterium
GCATCCAACAGCGGCAATCAAAGAAAATACAATAACAATTTTATTTTCTTTCCAGTCGCAAAGCTCAAAATGATGATGAATAGGACTCATTTTGAAAAGTCGTTTGCCTCCTGTTGCTTTGAAATATGTTACTTGAATAACAACAGATAATGCTTCGATTAAATATAAAACACCTGCTAAAATAAGAATTATCGGACAATTAACCGAGAATGAAAATGCAACTACGATACCGCCTAAGAACATTGAGCCCGTATCGCCCATAAATACCTTTGCAGGGTGGAGATTCCATACTAAGAATCCGATAAGTGAGCCGCAGAGAGCCGCAGGAAGAACAGTTCCAAAAAGTCCCGAGGTCAACGCACCCGCCGCCATAAAGAACAGTGAAACGACGATTGTAACGCTTGAAGCCAAGCCGTCAACACCGTCTGTAAGATTTACGGCATTGGTAAAACCGTAGATAAACATAAGTGCGATTGGCCAGAATACAAGTCCGAAGCCTGATGCGATATTTACCTGACCGATAAACGGAATAACTGTGTATTCCATACCTGTAAGATAAAGAGTTAACAGATAAGTTGCCGCAACGAGTAACTGTAAAACAGTTTTCTGTCTTGCTTTAAGACCTAAATTCTGCTTTTTAACCGCTTTGATATAGTCGTCCATAAATCCGATAAATGACATAAACAGCGCCATAACAAAGCCTGAAATCATTCTGATTAAAGCTGAATTATCCGAGAAAAAGCCGCTGCCGTAAACAAAATAAGCAATCAGATAGCCTGCAACAACCGAAATAAGCGTACCTGTAATAAACATAAGACCGCCCATAATCGGTGTTCCCTGCTTCTCCTTATGCCAAGCAGGACCTATTTCGAGAATAGTTTGCCCGAAATGAAGCTTTTTCAAAAAAGGAATAAAGACAAATCCTAATAAAAACGTGATAAAAAAGCCTAAAATTGCTGAAATTGAAGAAATCATACCCTAAACCTCTGTTACATTTCTGAAAGAACTTTTTCTATTACTTCGCGTTCATCGAAATGAATTGTGCCTGTATTTAAAATCTGATAAGTTTCGTGACCTTTACCTGCAAGCAAGATTACATCATCTTTTTTTGCATTTTTAATTGCATATTCAATAGCTTCTGCTCTGTTTGCAATAACCTTATAAGGTGTCTTTTTATCTTTCATTCCGACAAGAATATCTTCAATAATAGCATCAGGGTCTTCACTTCTCGGATTATCAGATGTTACAACAGCAAAATCCGAAAGGCGGGAAACAACCTCACCCATAATAGGACGTTTTGTTTTATCTCTGTCACCGCCGCAACCAAAGAGCGTTACAAGTCTGCCTTTTTTGATTTTATTAAACATACTGCAAACATTCTCAAGCTCATCAGGAGTATGAGCATAGTCAATAACGATGCTGAAATCCTTATCACACGGATAAAGCTCTACTCTGCCCTTAACGGTAGCCACTTCGCGAAGAGATGCTACAACTTCATTAAACGGAATACCGATTGTGATACCTGCAATACCCGCTGCCATACTGTTATAAACAGAGAAGATACCCGGAGTTGAAATTTTAACTCTGCCGATATTATTGTTTGTAACTAGCTCATAGCTTACTGAATCAGGATTGAATTTAATTTCTTTGGCAGTATAATCAGCCTCATTTCGCTGAGCTGAAAAAGTAATCACAGGGCAATCGCAAGCCTCGATAACTTTGTCAGCATATTCGTCATCAACGTTGACGATAGCCATTTTTGTCATTTTGAAGAGTTTTAATTTTGCCTGTAAATAATTTTCAATCGTAATATGATAGTCAAGATGGTCCTGTGAAAGATTTGTGAAAATTGCAGCTTCAAACTCAAGACCGTAAACACGTTTTTGGTCAAGCGCGTGAGAAGAAACTTCCATTACAACATATTCACAACCGGCTTTAAGCATAAGTGAGAATAGCGACTGCAATTCATAAGCATCAGGAGTTGTGTTTTTAGCAGGTAATGTTTCATTACCGATAATATTCTGAATAGTACCGATAAGACCTACTTTTTTACCCTGTTTTTCAAGCAAGCTCTTTGTCATATAAGTTACCGATGTTTTGCCAGAGGTACCTGTAACACCGATTAATTTAAGGCTTTTTGCAGGGTTGCCGAAATAAGCCGCACAAAGTGTTGAATAAACAGCTTTTGAGTCTTCAACAATAATCTGATTGGAAAGCCCTAAATCTCTCTCACAGACAATTGCACCAGCTCCGTTATCATAAGCTGATTTTGCAAAATTATGACCGTCCATCGCACTGCCCACAATACATACAAAAACAGAATCTTTAGTAACTCTGCGCGAATCGCAGAAAACACCGTTTACTTCAAAATCTTTTATATCAAT
>JBGVHY010000010.1:0-3903 GCA_045122755.1 Acutalibacteraceae bacterium
CATCTTAGATACAACAGCGAGGATAAAAAATATATCCGCGGTAACTCCAGCGCAAACTTAGTTGACTATAAAACAGGCGGTAAGGAAAAATTCAAGAACGTTTTAGTTCTTTTCACAAATGTTCATAATCTGTCCGACGGCTATCATGTACAGACTGATTTCGGTTCAGGTGAAGGCTATTACTTCAGCGAAGGCTCCTATAAATCAATCAAATGGGAGAAAAAAGGTGAAACCTCACCGCTTAAATTCTTTAATACAGACGGCAGCGATTTAAAACTCAATGCAGGTAATTCATATATCTGCTTAACTGATACTGATAATAAATCAGCGCTTGATATCGAGCCGTTTGAAAACACTACAACAAAAGCAGAATAACAAAAATGCTTCTCCTTAGAGGGAAGCATTTTTTATTAGTACCAAAAACTACACTTTTGCGTATTATATTATTGGACAACAAAATTAAAAAAGTTTTGTTTAAACAGACACAATATTGGCAAAAATACTATTGGAAAAAAGATTTTGCCATAGGAGTGTGTAGTAAAAGTGACAATAAAACGAGGCGATATTTATTATGCCGATTTGAGTCCTGTTGTCGGCTCTGAACAAGGAGGACTAAGACCTGTGCTGATTGTGCAAAATGACGTCGGCAACAAATACAGTCCGACCGTAATAGCCGCGGCAATTACCAGCCAACAGACTAAAAATAATCTTCCTACTCATATTAAAATAAATGCATCGGGCTGCGGACTTGCAAAGGATTCAATAGTACTGCTTGAACAGATAAGAACGATTGACAAACAAAGGCTTAAAGAAAAAATGGGAACGCTTGATAACCCGACAATGAGCGGGATAAATAAGGCTTTGTCAGTAAGCTTCGGCTTGTAAACTAAATATAAAGCTTAAAGGCTTACATAAAGCCGAAAAAGCCTTGGCATATTATTTGCCAAGGCTTTTAAAATTAAAATTTTAAAGCGTAATCAGCCTTTTATTATAAAACGAATAAATTGCTGTTGCCGTTACTTTACGCTCAAACGTCTGCGAGAGTGCAAGCGCATAAATATCAAGTTGGGTTTTGTAGCGTTTTACAAGCTCTTCTTCATCTGCGCGGTCAGTTTTGTAATCAACAATAACCAGCCCGTCGCCATCGAAGAAGCAAAGGTCAGCGAAGCCCTGAATAATGATTTTTTCGTTATCAAATTCTTCTCCTAAATCATCATAAACCGCCTTTGCATCAACCTCAATCATAAAGCTCTGCTCGCGGAATACATTTTCGCTTGTAATAACCCTTCTGCCGATTTTCGAGTCAAAAAATGCTTTTAAATTTTCCTCCTTAAGCGAGTCGGCTTCCGCTTTAGTCAGCTTGCCTTCGAGTGTAAGACGCTCCTTTTCTTCAATGATACTTGTCTGTGCCGATTTAAAGTCGCAAAACTGCATAAATTTATGCATTGCAGTACCTTTTTCAGCCGCCGAAAGCTTTTGATTATGCATAAAAACCGGCTCGTTTTTGAAAGCAAAATCCGATGAAAATTCCTTGTGTGCAAGTGCCGATGCGCTTTGCTTAACAAAGATTTTATTAAGGTCTTTATACGGATATTTAAAGCTTAAAGTTTCGCTTAAATGCCGGAATTTCTGCTCATCAAAATTGCGCGTTTCAGCGCTCTCAGCTTTAACCTCGTCATCAAAATTAACCGCAGAAATAAGGTTGATTTTTAAGCTTCCTTTGCTCAAACAACCGCGGTTAATCTCCGCAATCTCGCGCAAATCAGTGCCGTCTTTATGAGTCAGAGCACCCGCAACAAGCATTTTCAAAAAGCTGTCGCAGCTCTGCACAAAATACGGGTTAAAACGCTCTTTTTCTTCATATGAAAGCTCATCGGCAATCGAGTCGATATAACGCTCGATTTTATCATCAGCGCCGACCATATAAAGATAATCCTTTGCTCTTGTCATTGCAACGTATAGCAGACGCATTTCCTCAGACTGCGCAACAGCATTGTTCTCAATAACCGAGGCATTGCGCGGAAATGTTGAATACTTAATCTTTCTGTTTTTATCAATAAAATTAAGTCCCAATCCGCATTTTTCCGTAAGAATAACATCAGCAGAGCTGTCCTGACGGTTGAACTTTTTATTAAGACAAGCAAGTATGCAGATAGGGAATTGCAGTCCCTTAGAGCGGTGCATTGTCATAATTCTTACTGCGTTGTCATTTTCACCGGCGAAGAGTGCTTTTTGCATTGTATTGCCGTTTTTAATCTGCCGTTTTATGTAGCCGACAAACGCCGAAAGACCGCGTTTTGTGCCTTCTTCAAAGGCTTTTGCAGTTTCTTTAAACAACAAAAGATTGCAGTAACAGCTTTCGCCGTTTTCGTACATATAAACGGTGTTTTCGTAGCCTGTAGCACTTAAAATTTTTGAGATAAGCTTTGAAACCGAAGAAATAGCCGCAATCGAGCGAAATTCATCAATCTCTTTAATAAAATCTGCGATTTTTTCGTTTTTTTCCTTGCTTAAAATCAAAGCTCGGTAAAGCTCGGTATCCTTATACTCTGCGCGAATTTTCGCTATCTCATCAGCGGTAAAATTATAAATATCACTCGTAAGAGTTGATAATAAAGGCACATCCGAAAACGGGTTATCAATAACCTGTAAGAGCGAAAAGAGCGTTACAATCTCTTTTTCTTCTAGCAAGCCGTCGTTATCGTCCACCCAGACAGGAATGTTTTTTGCTCTTAAAATCTCAGAAAATACAGGAATTTCACCTCTGCTTCTAAGAAGAATGCAGACATCTTTAAATTCAGCCTTGCGCAAACTGTCATCATCCGTAATGCAAGGCTCACCGTTTACCTTTTCCTTGATAATATGGGCAATATGATAAGCCTGACGTTCGGTCGGTGTCAGCTCGTCGTCTGATGCGGTGATGATATCAAGGTTAACACGATTATCATCTACAGGCTGAAAATCTACCTTAGGTACTAGCATATCCTCTTGTTCGTAAAACATCTCACCGCATTTATCGGTAAGCAGTTTATAGAAAAGGAAATTGACAAAATCGCAGACCTCGGCTGAGCTCCTGAAGTTGCCTGACATAATTACCTTTGAACGGGTCGAACCCTTTTCATAAAGAGGCAATTCATTTCTCGATTTTAGGAAATTACGCGGATTTGCCTTGCGAAATCCGTAAATGCTCTGCTTTACATCGCCTACCATAAAAAGCTTCTTTCCGTTGTCGGAAAGCGCATTGAAAATTGTGTTCTGCAAATCGTTTGTATCCTGATATTCGTCAACTAAAACGGCATAGTATTTCTCGGACAACTCCTTTGCCTCATCGGTAAAGAAAATCTTGCCGTTTTCGCCCTTTACAAGCAACTTTAAAACCTCTTCCTCGATATCAGAAAAACCGAAAGCGTTATTTTCCTTTTTTGCTTCATAAAGTCGCTCGGAAAAATCGCGAGTAAGCGCAAAAAACTTATTTATAATCGGTGCAAGATTTCGCATATCGCTGTAAACATCGTCACAACTGCAATTAAATACCTTTTTAAGCTTTGCGAAGGTGTCCTCAGCCTTGCCCTTAGCGGTTTTCATTCGCTCGCGGAATTTTTCATCAGAGTAATTTCTGACCGTTTTAAGACGTGCGTTTGAGTAGTATTCAAGCATATTCCGAATACCGACGAAATCCCGTTTGAATGTAAAATCAAGCGCTCTTTTAAGTTTTGCATCAATCTCAGCGAATGCCTCGCCGTAACCGCTGAGCAGTTCAGGCTCTTCGAGCAACTCTTCATAAGCCGAGCTGAATGATAGAATACTATTTTTGATAATTTCGCTCGCGTAATCAAAAACAACATCAAACAAAATGCTGTTTTCATCGAAATTTGTGTATAGCGAATTTACCTTTTCGATATA
>JBGVHY010000011.1:0-4460 GCA_045122755.1 Acutalibacteraceae bacterium
TTCAAAAGCTTCTTTAATATTCACGACGGCGGTCTTGCTATCTACGGCGGCGTTCTTGTAGCGGCAATCGTCGGCGCATTAATGTGTAAAATACGAAAGGTTAATATTCTTTCTGCACTTGATCTTACCGCTTTAGGTTTTCTTATCGGTCAAGCAATCGGCAGGTGGGGTAACTTTATTAATCAGGAGGCTTACGGTTATACAACAGGAAGTAGCTGGTTCGGTATATCTGGTGAGCGAATTATTGAAGATATGAATACGCAGATGCCTGTTCATCCTTGCTTCTTATATGAATCATTATGGTGCGCATTAGGTTTTGTTTTACTACACTTTTTATCAAAAAAGAGAAGGTTTACAGGGCAAATCGCGGCTTTTTATCTTGTATGGTACGGTTTTGGCAGATTCTTTATAGAGTATTTCAGAACAGATTCTTTGTACCTAGGTCAGATAAAGGTTTCAATGCTTTTATCGGGACTTATGGTTGCGGCAGGAATTATTCTGCTTGTAATTGGTTTGAGAAAAGCAGGGGACAGCACAGTTTCAATGAAATATGCGCCTGTTTTTGATGAGGCTGAGCAGGAAACCGAAGAAGATTTAGCAGAGGAGGAAAATTAATGGCTAATATAATCGATGGAAAATTAGTATCTAAAAAAGTTAAACAAGAAGTTGCTGATGAAGTAGTAGCTTTAAAAGAAAAAGGCATTACCCCCGGTCTTGCGGTAATTATTGTTGGAGATGATCCTGCCTCACGAGTTTACGTTAACAATAAGAAAAAGGCTTGTGCTGAAGTTGGGTTTTATTCGGAAGAATATGCTTTGCCTACTGAAACTTCTATGGAAGAGTTGCTCGAGCTTATAGATGTGCTTAATTCAAGAGCGGATATCAACGGTATTCTCTGTCAGCTACCATTACCGAAACACCTTGACGAAAAGGCAGTCATTGATTACATAGATAGCAGTAAAGATGTTGATGCATTCAGCCCTGTTAATGTAGGTAAAATTATGATAGGTGATTACGACTTTTTACCTTGCACACCTGCGGGCGTTATGGAGCTTCTTAAACACTATGAAATAGAAGTCGAGGGCAAGGAATGTGTTGTAATCGGCAGAAGTAATATTGTTGGCAAACCTATGGGTATGCTTTTGCTTCATAAAAACGGTACAGTTACAATTTGCCACTCTAAAACTAAGAATTTAAAAGAAGTTTGCGCTCGCGCAGATATTCTGGTTGCAGCAGTTGGTATTGCAGAGTTTGTAACCGCTGATATGGTAAAAGATGGTGCGGTTGTAATCGACGTCGGAATGAACAGAAAAGACGGCAAACTTTGCGGTGACGTTAAGTTTGATGATGTATCGGAAAAAGCTTCATTCATCACTCCTGTTCCCGGCGGTGTTGGTCCTATGACAATAGGAATGTTGATGAAAAATACGCTTAAAGCGGCTAAGCTTCATAATAATATTGATTAATTTTGAAAGGATAAAGAAATATGAAAGCAGTAATTTCAGTAATCGGCAAGGATACAGTAGGTATTCTTGCAAAAGTATCAACAAAATGTGCAGAGTTTAACGTAAATGTAGATGACGTAACTCAGACAGTAATGCAGGACATTTTTACAATGATTATGATGGCTGATACATCAAATTGTTCAGCTGATTTTAATACTTTTAAATCAGAAATGCAGAAACTCGGAGAAGAGATGGGTATGAAAATAGACGTTATGCACGAAGATATTTTCAATTCAATGCACAGAATTTAAGAGAAGCTAAGGAGAAAAATACAAATGCTTAATGTTAATGATATTCTTGAAACCATTAATATGATACAGAATGAAAATCTTGATGTTCGTACTGTAACTATGGGTATTTCATTGCTTGATTGTATTGACAGCGATATTGATAAGGCATGCGAAAAGGTTTACGACAAAATCGTAAGATATGCTTGCAATCTTGTTCCTGTTTGTGAGGAGATTGAAAACAAATACGGTATTCCGATTGTAAACAAGAGAATCTCGGTAACACCTATCGCAATGCTTGCATCTGCTTGTCAGACTTCTAACATTGTAAAATTTGCTTTTGCACTTGAAAAAGCGGCAAAAACCGTCGGTGTTAACTTTATTGGCGGATATTCTGCTCTTGTTCAGAAGGGCTTTGCGAACGGCGATTACGCACTTATTGAGTCAATCCCAGAGGCACTTGCTTCTACCGAACGCGTTTGTTCATCAGTTAATATCGGCTCTACAAAAACAGGTATTAATATGGACGCTGTTAAAATGATGGGTAAAATCGTTAAACAGTCTGCTGTTCTTACTGCTGACAGAGAGTCTGTCGGTGCATCTAAATTGGTTGTATTCTGTAATGCACCTGAGGATAATCCGTTTATGGCGGGCGCATTTCATGGTGCAGGTGAGCCTGACTGCGTAATCAACGTAGGTGTGTCGGGTCCGGGTGTTGTTCGTGCGGCTCTTGCTACTCCTGAGGCTAAAAAGCTTGATATTACAGGTGTTGCTGACCTTGTTAAACGAACTGCTTTCAAAATTACCCGTATGGGTCAGCTTGTTGCAATGGAAGCTAGTGAACGTTTAGGCGTTCAGTTCGGTATTGTTGACTTATCTTTAGCTCCTACACCTGCAATCGGTGATTCAGTTGCCAACATTCTTGAAGAGATGGGACTGGAAACCTGTGGTTGCTGTGGTACTACTGCTTGTCTTGCACTTCTTAACGACGCCGTTAAAAAAGGCGGCGTAATGGCATCAAGCCACGTTGGCGGTCTATCAGGCGCATTTATCCCTGTATCTGAAGACGACGGTATGATTAAGGCGGCTGAAAAAGGCGTTTTAACTCTCGAAAAATTAGAGGCTATGACTGCAGTTTGCTCGGTTGGTCTTGATATGATTGCAATCCCAGGGGACACACCTGATGAAGTTATCTCGGCGCTTATTGCTGATGAGGCAGCAATCGGTATGGTTAACTTTAAAACAACCGCTGTACGTGTTATTCCTGCAATCGGCAAGGGAATAGGAGATACAGTAAATTATGGCGGATTGTTCGGTTATGCACCAATTATGCCTATTAACACTGCTTCTCCTGCTGAATTTATTAATCGTGGCGGTCAGATTCCAGCTCCAATGCAGGCACTTAAAAATTAAACTTACTATAGAATCCCGATTGAATTAATCGGGATTTATAACTAATTTAGGGGAATATATTTGTTATACTTAGTTGATTATATAAAAAGGAATATTGTTATGATAATTGCGTTTTTAGCCGCGATTATCACATCGTTAATCATTCCGCCTGACGGTAAATACATAGAATATTTTGATTTTCGTACACTAACTTGTCTATTTTGTGTGCTTGAAATCATCTATGCGCTTAAACATATCAGTTTTTTCTATATAGTAGCCGAAAAAATAGTAAAATGTTTCAAAAATATCAGAAATTGCGTAATTGCGCTTGTGTACATTACTTTTATCGGATCAATGCTTATTGCTAATGATATGGCGCTGCTTACATTTCTGCCTTTGGGTTACTTTATTTTAACGACAACAAAGCAAGAAAAATATATGGCATATGTTTTTATTTTGCAAAACATAGCGGCAAATCTAGGTGGTATGCTTACACCTTTCGGCAATCCACAGAATCTTTATCTGTACTCTAAATTCAATATTCCGACATTAGAATTTATTCAGATTATGTTTTTGCCCTTTGCTATTTCTATTGTTTTAATAACTGTTTGTTGTTTATTTATCAAAAAGACACCTGTTAATATTTTGAATACGGATAAAAAGCTAAACCCAAAAAGAACAACATTGTATCTTGTTTTGTTTGCTCTTTCAATTGCAATAGTTTTCAGAGGTATTCCTTATTGGATAGGACTTGTTGTAATACCTGTTGTCTTGTTCTTTGCAGATAGAAAAGCGCTTAAAAAAGTTGATTATCCGTTATTGCTTACTTTTGTATTTTTCTTCATCTTCGCAGGAAATATGTCAAGAATAGATGTGGTTAAGGATTTGCTTTCAGGACTTCTTGAGATTAATACGCTATTATTTAGTATCCTTTCTTGCCAGTTTATAAGTAATGTTCCGTCCGCAATTCTGCTTTCACAGTTTACTGATAATTATCAGGCTCTTCTTGTCGGTGTAAATATCGGCGGAACGGGAACAATTATTTCTTCATTGGCAAGTTTAATCACATTTAGGGAATACTCAGAACATAACCCGAATAAAAAAGGATATTATATTGGGATTTTTACTCTGATGAACGTAATTTTTCTTGCGGTACTTACTTCTGTTATGTATTTTATCGTGTAATAAAATATTAAAAAATGTAGGTTTGTCAATGATATGTTACAAAATTAAGTAGAAAAAACTTCACCAGTGGTTAAGAAGTGATTTAACACTTCTTTTGGCGACTTCCAACCGAGCGGACGCATCGGAAAATTATTATATTTTCTGCTGTGAA
>JBGVHY010000012.1:0-3855 GCA_045122755.1 Acutalibacteraceae bacterium
GCTCGACTTATTCTCTATAAAAGGTATAATTTTAGCGGTAGCGATTTTTGTTTTGCAGAAATGCTTTAAGAAAATCCATCCTGTTGCGTTTATCGCACTCGCTGCGGTGGTTGGAATAGTTTTTGATTTTGCATAAAATGAAAGGAATGGTAACAAACCATTCCTCTTTAAGTATTTTGCCTGTGTTCTGCTAAAAATAACGGCGAGATTTTATCCGGGACAGCGTCAAACTCCGAAAATAGGAGTGAAACCGCCTTAGTAAAAATAAAATTTTCAGGTAGGCAAAGATAAAATCTGCCTTTAAATTCATAAATTTTATAGTTCGGCTTTATCGCGCAGGTCAAAAGCGCACTCAGGCAGTCAAGCAGATTGTTTATATTAGAAAATCGGTAAACCGACGGTTTTTTCAGCGTTTCAGCTCTGAAACGTTTTATCATATTTTTTGTAAAAAGAATAAGACAGCCGTCGTCAACGGTTGGAAAAATCTCAACCGTGAGTTTTGTATGGAAAATATCAAACCCCGTCTGCTCATAAGCGTTTCGGAGTATGATTTTCAGCGCTCTGCTTGCTTTTTCGTCGCGTGCAGCAAATGATGCGCGTTTTATGTTCATTCGCGACATATCATCGTTGTCTAGCTCGACTTTCAGATGCCGGTCGTCAATCATTTCAATCAGCAAAAAACCACCCCTTTTTAATATAATATTAGAAAGAGCTTTTCCTTGCAATAAAAAATTTTTGGAATTATTTTTGGATTTTCTAAAAATTATTGTTGACATTTAAAAAGTTTTATAGTATAATGTCTTAGCGTGCTGATAACAAGCGCAAAATTTAATATCTCGAGGCGTAGCTCAGCTTGGTAGAGTGCTTGGTTTGGGACCAAGATGCCGCAGGTTCAAGTCCTGTCGCCTCGACCAAAAATAACAGTCGGCTTTTGTCGGCTGTTATTTTTTTGTATAAGGTAGGAGGACTTGAGCCTTAGGAAGGTCTGTAGCTTTGAGAAAACATTCGGTGAATTGTTTTTAGCGAATAGTATGCGAGCGTGGAGTGCACGCAGACGCAGCCTGTCGCCTCGACCAAAAGCAAACGGTCATTTAAAATAAGCGAAGCATATTTTATATCTATTATTTAATATGTTTATTAATATTTGAAATCCATATGAAAGTAAAACCACAGACAAATTGTTGTCTGTGGTTTTAAGTTTCTGATATAAGTTTATTGATATATTGGTGCATTTCTTCTCTGGAGTTAATATAATGTGTTCCTGCTATTATCTCCTGTTTTTTGTTTTCACTTAACATTGCAAATCTTTGCATAGCTTCAGGATTTTGTGATAGAGCCATAGAAAATCCTACCGGCATTTCATTATGCTTCATTTTTCCTCCTCCAAACATTATAGTGTTATTATTTTTTGAATAAACTTACAGTCTATAAATGACAAATTCTTGCATATTAACGATTTAAAAGAGATATTATAAAATTCATATTTTCTTTAACAGAGTATATACTAAATACAAGAAAGGAGAATGTATATGTTTGAAAAAACAAATGCAGAACAGAATCAGAAACAAGAACAGGATTCTAAAAATAAAAAGAATATTAAACCCGGTGACATAAAGGGAAAAATCGAAGTTCCTGATAAACGTGAAAGAAGAGACGGTCCGGGAGGAAATTAATACAGAGAAAATACCATTGTAACAGAAGTCTGAAATTAGAATTACAATGGTATTTTATTTTTATCTATTCCTTAATTAATATGTTGTAACTTTTAGTACATGATTTGTCTTTTTAAATTTATAACATAAGATAATAAAAATGCGGAAGACTTGTAAAAAGCCTTACCGCATTTTTGATTATATTACCTATTATTTATTAAAAGATGGTGCTGTAGTATCATTACTTGCAAAAGCATTAGGGCCGGGATCAGAAAGTGAAAAATACATACGTGCTGCCTTAGTTGTTCCAAAGTCTTTATTTGAACCGCTGTTTTGTACTTTATTGAATGCATCACGAAACATCTGATTATGCGCTTCTTCTCGATTTAAAAGAAAATCAATAGTTTCTCTTACTTTTTTATCCTCAATTTGACGATAAAGATATTCATAAACCACTTTTGCACGCTGTTCTGAAGCAATGTTACTTAGTAGGTCAGCACACAAATCTCCGGTTACAGTAACATAATCTGCTGTCCACGAATAACCTGATGCATTTATGAGACCCGGATTAAGTCCTAAAATAACATGTGATTGTATTTCACCTGCTTGCACCTTGGTTGCATCAACATCATGTCCGTTCAAAAGATTGATAGTTTGTGCTACCATCTCCATGTGCCCCAATTCTTCAGCGGCTATATCTAAAAATAAGTCCTTAATTTCCGAATCTTTAATACGAAAACTTTGCGACATATATTGCATAGCCGCTTTTAATTCGCCGTTTCCACCGCCGAGCTGTTCTTGAAGTAATGCCGCATACTGTGGATTTGGTCTTTCGACTTCTACGGGATGAAATAACTGTTTTTCATGTTTAAACATATAATAACCTCCAATTATAATATTTTCTTTTTTTATTTTTCTCAATGAAATGTATTATTATACAGAAAAATGTGTGACTATTTAAAACAACTATACAATGATTTCTTTAAATTTGAATCATAAAAGTGAATACTTGCAAACCGCCTAGTACAATTTGAAAAGACGGTATAAATTAATTATAAAAACGAGAATACATCCAAAAGATGTACTCTCGTTTTCTGGTGTAATTCATTAGAATTTTTATATTGTGAAGTGATATTTTATTAATTTTATTTATCTATCGGTGTGGTGGTATCTGCTTTTGTGTGAGTTCCGCCGATTTTGATTGAAACATCTTTTAAAACATACACTTGCTGATTATATATACACTCCCCAAGTCGAGGTAGTGGTATGTGCGTATCAAGTCTTGCGATTTTTGATTTGTCTTTGATGTTGCCTAATTCTATAATCATACTTTCGCCCAACATTTTTTAAGTTTATTATATCCTATCAAAAAATGTTAGTCAATAAAAACACCGCCGTTGTATCATAATGATACAACGGCGGTGTTTTATATATTTAATTAAAAGCAACTCAAATTAAGCGTTTCTGAGGTCTACTTTTCTGACAGCGTCTCTTACTTTGAGCACAAAAGACGGGGATACCGAAAGCTCATCAATTCCCATGCGAAGGAATGTTTCTGTAAGAGTTGTATCAGCGGCTAATTCTCCGCAGATACCGATCCAAGCGCCGTTAGCGTGCGCATTTTTTGCCGCTAACTCAATAAGGCGAAGTATTGCCTCATGGTGCGTATCGCAGAAACGTTCGATTTTCGGATTCTGTCTGTCGCAAGCGAGAGTGTACTGGGTAAGGTCGTTTGTTCCTACGCTGAAAAAGTCAACCATCGGCGCAAGTTTATCGCTGATAACTGCCGCCGCAGGAGTTTCGATCATTACACCAAGCTCAATATCGCCGTATTTAATATTTTCGGCGGTAAGCTCTTTTTTAACCTGTTCGCAGAGCTCAAGAGTTTCTTTAAGCTCCCATTCGCTTGCAATCATCGGGAACATAATGCCGAGATTTCCGTAAATTGAAGCTCTGTAAAGCGCTCTGAGCTGTGTTTTGAAAATTTCCTGTCTGTCAAGGCACAAACGTATTGCGCGAAGTCCGAGCGCCGGATTTTCTTCTTTTTCAAGGTTAAAATAATCAGCCTGTTTATCTGCGCCGATATCCAGAGTTCTGATGATAACCTTTTTTGATGCCATACTCTCAAGAACTTTTCTGTAAACCTTGAACTGCTCTTCTTCGGTAGGGTAATCGGTTTTTTCAAGATAGAGGAATTCACTTC
>JBGVHY010000013.1:0-2497 GCA_045122755.1 Acutalibacteraceae bacterium
CATTCGCTTTATGAGCGTCCAATTGTGCTTAATGAAAAAGAAACCGTTAAGATTAAGGTTAAGCAGACGGGCGACCTTGAAGCATATCTCACAGTTGACGGCGAAACATCTGTAAAACTCAATGAAAACGATGTTGTAACAGTAAAAAAGGCTGAAGAATTTACTGCTGACCTTATCAGAATTAAAAACGAAAGCTTTATGAATATTCTTAATAAAAAGTTTTTTGCAAAGGGGTGACACGATATGAAAAAGAACAGACAGGACGCTATTTTAAAGCTAGTCAGCGAAAATATTGTTGCTACTCAGGATGATTTGATTTTCTTGCTTAATAAAGCAGGATTTAACGTTACACAGGCAACTGTTTCACGTGATATAAAAGAGCTCGGTCTTGCGAAAGCGGTTGACGGCGCCGGTGTTCAGCGCTATATCGTTCATTCTGCTAAAAAGCCCAAAAGTGTAAGTCATGATTATATTTTTTCAAGCAGTGTTATCTCAATTGCAACCGCCGTTAATGATATAGTTATCCGTTGCTATCCCGGTATGGCGAATGCCGCTTGCGCTGTGCTTGATAATATGGAGTTTCCCGAGATTTTAGGCACTCTCGCAGGTGATGATACTATTCTTGTTATCGCAAAAAGCGAGCATGATGCGCAGGTTTTGTATAATAAAATTAATTCTTTGAAATAAACAGAGGTAATTTATATGCTACAGTCTTTGCATATTGAAAATATAGCTGTAATTGAAAAGACAGATGTCGAGTTTTCGGGAGGTTTTACCGCGCTTACAGGTGAAACAGGTGCCGGTAAATCTATCATAATTGATTCAATAAATGCCGTGCTCGGCGAGCGCACATCAAAAGAGCTTATCCGTAACGGCTGTGATAAAGCCAGCGTTACCGCATTATTCGGCGATATTTCAAAAAAAGTGAAAGAAAAGCTTGATGATTTCGGTATCGACCTTTCGGGCGATGAGCTGATTATTAAGCGTACTCTTACCGAGTCAAAAAGCTCTTGCAAAATCAATGGGCAGAATGCGCCTGCATTCGTGCTTAAAGAGATTGCGCCATATCTTATTAATATCCACGGTCAGCATGATTCGCAGACTTTGCTTAACCCTGATATGCACTATATTTACATAGATTTGCTGGCTAAAAATGAACAGATTATAGCTGATTACAAATCCTCATTTTCAGCAATGCTTAAAACCCGTAAGGCGGTTAAGCAGTATGAAACAAATAAGAGCGAAAATGAGCGCAAAAAAGAGATTTTAGCTTATCAGATTAATGAGCTTGAAGCGGCCGAAATACAAGTCGACGAAATCGAGCGCTTAAAACAACGCAAAGAGGAGATTTTAAATTCCAAAAAGATTATGGATTCTTTGCAGATTGCTAACAACAGCCTTTCGGGTGATAATGACGAGCTGCTTGGCGCTTGGGAACTCATTGAAAAAGCATCGGAAGAGCTTTTGAAAATCGCAGCATTTTCCGAAGAATACTCGGCGCTTGCTGATAAACTTGAAAATTTAAAATATGAACTTGAAGATGTAAAAGATAACGTTGAAAATTATCTTGAGTCTGCAGATATTGACGAGAATGAACTCGAAAATATCGAAAACAGACTTGATATTTATTATTCATTTAAGGGTAAATACGGCGAAACCGAAGTCGAAATGCTCAAATTCCTAAAAAATGCAAAAGAGGACTTGGCAGTTCTTGAAGAGACGGAAGAAACTGCAATTGAAGAGCAGCTTTTATTACCTAAGCAGATTGAAGAAGTTAAACAAAAAGGCGCAGTGCTTACCGAAAGCCGTAAAAAAGCTGCTGAAAAATTCGAGAAAGAAATTAAAGAGCAATTAGAATTTCTTGATATGCCGAATGTTGTTATTAAGGTCGATTTTCAAAAATCGCCTTATTCATCACTTGGTGCGGATAAAATTGAATTTTTAATTTCAACCAACCCCGGTGAGCCATTAAAACCACTCTCAAAGATCGCTTCCGGCGGTGAAATGTCAAGAATAATGCTAAGCATTAAAAATGTGCTTTCAAATGCCGATATCGTGCCGACTTTGATTTTCGATGAAATCGACACAGGTATCTCAGGCAATGCTGCTGCAAAGGTAGCCGACCGATTGAAAGCGGTGTCAAAGGGTAAACAGGTTATCTGCGTAACACATCTTGCACAAATTGCCGCAAAAGCCGATGTTCAGCTTAAAATCGAGAAAAATATCGAAAATGACAGAGCGGTGACAACCGTTACAACTCTCGATTACGACGGCAGAAGACAAGAACTTGCAAGAATAATCGGCTCGGCGGTTACAGATGCATCATTAGCAACCGCTGAAGAAATGTTAAATAATTAATGTAGGTTTGTCAATGATATGTTACAAAATTAAGTAGAAAAAACTTCACCAGTGGTTAAGAAGTGATTTAACACTTCTTTTGGCGACTTCCAACCGAGCGGACGCATCGGAAAATTATTATATTTTCTGCTGTGAACAG
>JBGVHY010000014.1:0-2392 GCA_045122755.1 Acutalibacteraceae bacterium
TACCTTCTGAGTCATCAATGATACTTTATTTTCAATAACGTTTACCTGTTCTTCAAGCTGTTCAGCTTTTTTCTGAGCGTCTGCTTTTTCGCCCTCAAGTGCATCAAGCTTGCCCTGAATCTCCTTCTGTTTAGATTCGCAATCATTAATCTTCTCCTGAATTTCTGAAGAAGAAAGCGCCCCTACATCATAGGAATCCTCAGGCACAAAAATACCAAGCGAACCGAGAACAAGAGCCAGACACAAAACGCCTGTAAAACATCTATTTAAAACTTTGTTTTTAAATAAGCGCATTCTGCTCACTACCTTCTTTCTTGAGATACTTGCTGATAGAAATAAGGCTTCCGATAGTACCTGCAACAACACCGATTGCGCAGAAACCACCGAACAGATACCAAACGACATCTGTATACGGAATTAAATTCATAAATCCGAATTCCTTGATTTTATCAATGGTTGAATTGTATACAAGATAAAGGATTCCGGTTGTGGCTACCGCCGAAACAAGTCCGAAAGTTATTCCCTCTACTACGAATGGCAGTCGGATAAAGTTATTAGTAGCGCCGACCGCTTTCATAATTGAAATTTCAAGCCTTCTTGAAGCCATTGTGATTCTGATGGTATTTGCAATAATAACAAGCGCGGTTATAAGCAAAAGACCGATTATCCAAAGCCCTGCAGTATAGATTACATTCTGAATACCGGCGAGCTTTTCTGTAAGCTCAGGCGAGAAATTTACATATTCAACACCGTCTACCTGTTCAATAGCAGCAACGGTTTTTTCATATTTTGATAAATCATTAAGGGTAATCTCAATCTTTGTAGGAAGAAATGAATCATCACCCTCGAAAAATTCATCGTAAAGGTCACCTATTGATTCTCTGAAGGAATCAGCTGATTCTGCTTTTGAAACGTATCTGGTAGTTTTTACGTTTCCGATTTTTTTGATTGTTTCTTCGATTTCTGTCGCTTTTTTCTCGTTTACCTTATCCTCAAGCGACACCATAACGATGTTGTTTTCCTTCAATTGACCAAAAGCTTCCTCAACATTCATTGAGAGCAAAACCGCAACACCGATAAGCAACATACAAGAAACCAATACACAAACTGATGCGAGAGTCATAAGACGGTGCAGCCAGATATTTTTAAAACCTTCTACCGTAAGGTATCTTACACTTCTTAACTTCATTGTACTACTCCTTCGGCATTATCGGCAACAATTTTGCCTTTTTCAAGCATTATTACTCTTCTACCAAAGTCGCGCACAAGCTGATGCTCATGAGTTACCATTACGATAGTAGTGCCTCTGCGGTTGATTTCGGTCAAAAGGTCAACAATTTCATATGACATTTCAGGGTCAACGTTACCTGTAGGCTCGTCCGCAATGATAATCTGCGGATTGTTTACAAGCGCACGTGCAAGACCTACACGCTGCTGTTCACCGCCCGAAAGCTCATTAGGATAGCATCTTGCTTTATTGCCAAGCCCTACCTGAGCGAGCGCTGAAGCTACGCGACGGCGGATATCCTTAGTAGATGCTCCGACAACGCGAAGCGAGAAAGCAACATTTCCGAATACGGTCATATTAGGAATAAGTCTGAAATCCTGGAAAACTATACCCATAGTTCTGCGAAAGTAAGGTACTTCGCGGCGCTTTATCTTGCTCATTTTGTAGCCATTTACGATAACCTCGCCTGTATTAACCTTTTCCTCATGCATAATAAGCTTGATAAATGTTGATTTACCGGCTCCCGAAGCACCGACAACAAATACAAACTCACCTTTATTTATTTTTATATTTACATCGTTAAGAGCGTGTGTTCCGTTTGCATAATTCTTTGAAACACCTTTAAACTCGATTAACGCCTGATTCCCTTTGACATCGTTTATATTCTGTTTGATATGTATCACTCCTTAAACCTTGCAAAACAGAAAGTGTAAAACGGACGATTAGAACATTACAGGGCTTGAATTAAGATATTTCTTAACCATAAGCGCAATTTTAAATACGATTGCGTGTTCAAATTCTCTCAGGTCAAGACCTGTGAGCTTCTTGATTTTTTCAAGTCTGTAAACAAGAGTATTTCTATGAACGAAAAGTTTTCTTGAGGTTTCCGAAACATTGAGGTTATTCTCAAAGAACTTCTGAATAGTAAACAATGTTTCCTGGTCAAGGCTCTCGATTGAGCCCATTTTAAATACTTCTTTTAAGAAAGTTTCACAAAGAGTTGTAGGAAGCTGGTAAATAAGTCTTGCAATACCGAGGTTTTCGTAGCTTACGATAGTTTTCTCAGTATCAAAAACCTTACCTACTTCAAGAGCAATCTGAGCCTCTTTGAATGAAGAAGCAAGCTCTTTTATACCATCAACAATAGTACCGATACCGATTACG
>JBGVHY010000015.1:0-3521 GCA_045122755.1 Acutalibacteraceae bacterium
AATCCGCTTAAAATTTCAGGCTCCTGCGGCAGACTTATGTGCTGCTTAAAATATGAGCATGACACGTATGAGCAGCTTCGCGCTGAATTGCCGAAGGTCGGCTCAGTTGTAAAAACCCAGCATGGCAAGGGAACAGTAAGCGATGTAAACGTGCTTACAGGTGACCTTAAAGTAAAACTTGAGAGCGACCCAGAGGCGGCTCCTGTTAGTGTTAATTTTGCAGAACTGATTAAACCGAAACATGAAAATAATCACAGAAGAAATAGGGAAAAACGAGATAAACAATAAAAATTCTGTGTATTTTGTGTTAAAAAACATTATTTTCTATTGCAAAGTTAAAAAATATGTGCTAAAATAATTAAAAAAACGGAGGTGTTTTATAATGGCATACAAAATTTCTGACGAATGTATCGCTTGCGGCGCTTGTGCTGGTACTTGCCCTGTTGAAGCTATTTCTGAAGGCGAAGGCAAATACGAAATCGACGCTGATACTTGCATCAGCTGTGGTGCTTGTGCAGCAGGTTGTCCTGTAGAGGCTATTGCTGAATAATTTTACATTTGATTTATTTTAAAAGCGAGACTCCTCGAGCCTCGCTTTTAAATTTTAGAGTGAATAAAAATGAGTGAAGTAAATAAAGAGTTTTTAGGAATATATAATATTTTTTGCAGTGATATTCATCGTTTCGGCACTGATGCGGTATTGCTTGAATATTTTGCCAATACAAAACGTGCGAAAAATGCCTGCGATTTAGGTACGGGATGCGGAATAATTCCTTTTTTAATGTTGCAGAGCAATCCCGATATAAAAGTAACTGCCGTTGATATCCAACAAGATGCAATTGCGCTTGTAAACCGCGCTGTTAAGGAGAACGGTGTTGATGGCAAAATTACGCCGTTAAACAACGATTTAAAGGCTTTGCCGCGTGAAATGAATGGCAAGTTTGACTTAGTTACTATGAATCCGCCGTATAAACGCGCAGGTTCAGGTAAAATTACGGGAATTCGCGGTATTGATATTGCGCGCAATGAGCTTGAATGTACGCTTGAGGATATCTGTAAAGCAGCTTCAAAGCTGCTTATCCCAAACGGTCGTTTTTGTATGTGTCAGCGCCCTGAGCGTTTCGGCGAGGTTATTTTTGAGATGAAAAAAGCAGGTATCGAACCGAAATTAATACGCAATGTTATCAACAAAATAGGGGAAAGCCCGATGCTTGTGCTTGTCGGCGGTATTAAGGGCGGTAAATGTGCAACACAGCTGTTGCCTGACCTGATTTTGAAAAATCCTGACGGTACTGATACCGACGAGGTTACAGAGATTTATAAAATAATGAGAGGAAAAATAAATGGGTAAGCTTTATGTTGTCGGCACACCGATAGGCAATTTATCTGACTTTTCGCCAAGGGCGATTGACACCTTGACAAAGGTCGATTTTATAGCGGCTGAGGATACGCGAGTAACGCTAAAACTGCTGAATAAATTCGGTATAAAAAACAGCCTTGTTTCGTATCACGAGCATAACCGCGGTGTTGCAGGAGAGAAAATCGTAAGCCGAATTTTAACGGGTGAAAACTGCGCAATCGTTACCGACGCAGGTATGCCAGCAATTTCAGACCCCGGCGAAGAGCTTGTAAAGCTCTGCCGCGAAAAAGGTGTTGAGGTTGAGTCAGTCCCAGGACCGACTGCTTTTGCAACCGCAATGGCACTTTCGGGTATGAGCTCATCCCGATTTACGTTTGAGGGATTTTTAAGCGTTACCAAGCGTCAGCGTAAAGAACATTTGCAATCTCTCATAAATGAAACGCGCACTATGATTTTTTACGAAGCTCCACATAAGCTTATCTACACACTTAAGGATATGCTTGAGTGCTTTGGTGACCGCGAAATTGCAATTTGCCGTGAGCTTACAAAAATTCATGAAGAGGTCATTAATACTACTCTTTCAGCGGCGATTGAAAAGTATGAGCAGATACCGCCTAAGGGCGAATTTGTGCTTGTAATCAAGGGAAAGGAAGAGCTGGAGCCCGAAGTGGAATACACCTTTGAGCAGGCGGTAGATATGGCAAAAGAGCTTATGGATAACGGAAATCCGGCTTCAGCCGCCGCAAAACAAGCTGCCGCAGAAACAGGCTTTAAAAAAAGCGAGATTTATAAAGAAATCTGTAAATAATTATTCTATGCAACATTTTATTAAAAGATGTTGCATTTTTTGTATGATTATGGTAAACTTTAACTATCTTATTCTTGGAGGTATAATTATGCAACCTAAAAAAATATTATCACTTGTTTTGTGTATATGCTTAATGTTGAGCACATTAACTGTAGTTGTTGTTTCCGCTGATGAGGAAATACATAATTCTAAAATAGTTAAAACCTCTACTGATCTTCCGACTGATTCGACTACCATAGGCACTCCTAATGATCCGGCAGGTTCGGATATCTTTGATTCGATTTCACCTAAGCCTGATGATACAACAAGCACTACTAATAAAACACCAACATCAACTACAACTGCCGCTTGTGTTCATAAATCAATTCTTGAAAATGTGAAATCAGCAACATATTTTGCTGACGGTTATACAGGTGACACAGTTTGCGAAAAGTGCGGTAAGGTTATCTCTAAAGGTAAGGTTACTGCAAAGCTTACACTTAAAAACCCTAAGCTTAAAGTTAAAGCTGTAAAAGGCAAGAAAGTAAGAGTAACTTACAAAAAGGTTGCAGGCGCTACAGGCTTCCAGGTAAGATATAAAATCAAAGGAAAATGGAAGATTAAAACCTACAAAGCAACTAAAAATGTTAAGAAAATTATCTGCAAGCTTTCAAAAGGCAGATATAAAGTTCAGATTCGCTCAATGGCAAAACAGAGTAATCAAAAAGTGTTCAGCAAATGGTCAAAGGTTAAAAAAGGAACAGTAAAATAAATGGAAAAGGCGAGTATTATTGAAGTGAACCCAAAAGTTTAGACAAAAATTAAATATTAAGAAAAAATATATTGAGTTATTTGCGTAAATGTGGTAAAATAAAATGAAATAATATATGGAGGTATTATTAATGAAAAACAAAAAACTTTTATCAATCTTACTATGGTTAATTTTATCATTAAGCATAGTAACTGTAGCAGTTGCTTCTGCTGATGAGGCTTTGCCCAATCAGGGTGTAGCTGTTACAAGCAACACTGACGAGGACACAGACCCGTATTTGCCTGATGAATTTGATGGAACTTCTTCAGGTAGTCAGGGTGGTCAGGAAGACCCGAGTGAAGAATCTTCTTCAAGTGAAAACCCTTCGCAAGAATCTTCTTCAAGTGAAACTCCTTCGCAAGAATCTTCGGTAACCAGTAATTCAGACCCGTATAAGTCTGATGAATTTGAAGGTCCATCTTCAAGCAGTCAGGGCGGTCAGGAAGATCCAAGCGAAGAATCTTCTTCGAGCGAAAGTCCAAGTAACTCATCCAGTTCAACTCAGCCGAGTAGTTCAACTCAGCCGAGCAGTTCAACTCAGCCAAGCAGTTCGACTCAGCCAA
>JBGVHY010000016.1:0-3180 GCA_045122755.1 Acutalibacteraceae bacterium
CATAACATCACCAGGTTTTATGTTACTTATAGAAGTAGTACTCCAGCTAGTTGAGTATGAACCATATGCATCATATGCCAACTTTCTGGCAAAACCGCAACACTGCATACCACCATTAAAATAATTACAGTCGTATTTACCAATTAAATTCATTGCTACAGTATGCGTTGCGCAAGCATTCCATGTGACACAATCAGCATAAGATTCATCACCGCGTGCCTTTATATTATCGGCATAATCCCAAGTAGATGAAACATAGTGATTCCAGTAAGCTCCGTTCGGAAACTTTGCTTGAAGTTGTGCTAAGGACATCCCAGCTGCACTTGCAGTTGTTTGTGTAAATACTAATGTGCTCATTAAAAGTACCAAGCACATCGTTAAAGAAATGATTTTTTTCATCAAAATTCCTCCTGAATTGTAGTAATTTTAACTATATAGGTTATAATATGCCTATACAGTTTATTTTATTTTAGCACAATTGCCTAATATAATTCAAGTAGAATTTAACTGAATAGGTGAAAAATATGTTAGATTATGAAAAAATCGGTAAACAAATCCGCAAATATCGTAAACAGCAGGGACTTTCACAAGAGCAGTTGGCAGAAAAAATTTGGATTTCGACCACTCATATGAGTCATATAGAAACAGGCAACACAAAGCTGAGTCTGCCTGTTTTGGTTGATCTTGCGAATACACTCGGAGTGAGTGCTGATGAGTTGCTTTCAATTACACCTAATGCAGAAAAAAAGAAGTGCGTTGATGATATCGGCGAAATTCTTGAAAATAGTTCATTAAATGATGCAAAAATAATCACTGAGATTTTAAAATCAACAAAATCAGCCTTAGAAAAATATAAAAATTAAAACGCTATGCTTTGGCATAGCGTTTTAATTTTTGTATTATACAACATTTTCAACCTGGGACTTTAGTTTTGCAATTATTTTTTTCTCCAGGCGGGATATGTAGCTTTGTGAGATACCCAAAATATCGGCAACTTGCTTTTGCGTGTGTTCGGTATATCCTGCGAATCCAAATCGCATCTGACAGATTATGCGCTCGCGTTCAGGCAGTTTTTCGACCAGCCCTGCTACAATTCGCCTTTCGTCCTGTAACTCGACATCATGGTTTACAATATCAGGCTCCGAGCCTAAAACGTCCGAAAGAAGTAGCTCGTTGCCGTCCCAATCGACGTTTAACGGCTCGTCAAACGACACCTCAGTTTTGAGCGAATTTGTTTTTCTAAGATACATTAAAATTTCATTTTCAATACAACGCGATGCGTATGTTGCAAGCTTGATTTTTTTGTCGGCTTTAAAGGTTTTTACCGCTTTCATCAGCCCGATTGTTCCGATTGAGATTAAATCTTCAATGCCCGCTCCTGCGGCATCAAATTTGCGCGCTATGTAAACAACAAGCCGCAGATTATGCACAATGAGCGTATCGCGCGCTTCTTCGTCGCCTGCGGCTGAAAGCGTTGCAAGGTGTGCCTCTTCCTCTGCCGAGAGCGGCGGCGGAAGAGTTGCAGGGCCGTTGATATAATGCACATATTCAGCGGCGAAAAGTTTATTAAAAAGCTGTAAAATAAAGTGTTTTATCTTGTCAAACATAGCTGGTCTTCTCCAATATCGGTTATTTCGGGTGATAAAATTCCCTCAAATTGATTATGTATTTTGGTTTCGCTTATGCCGATTGTAATATCGTTTTTTTCGTGCTTTTTTCCGTTTTTTTCAATGTAAAATGCGCTTGGACGGAATGCAAAAATCGTACCGTCTGCTACAACGCTTTTAATCGGGATAAGATAAGTTTTGGGATTCAGAGCTAAAATCGGTTGTAGGACGCTTTTCTCCACAATCGCGACAGGTGAGCCGAAATACGGATCGGAGAGCGAGTTGCCCGTATCGTTTACACCCTGAAAACTTAAGCTTATACTGTCGTACTCTACAGTGCAGGTGTATACAAGCTGTTCATCGGTAGTCTGCTTTTTGAAAAGCAGTAAAAAGCGTATAAACAGATAAATTGCACCGCTTGAAAGGATTAAAAACAACGGCTCGATATCGAAATAGGCGACGCCGTTTGTGTAAACGGCAGAGGTGGTGTTTGTCAGCTCGATGAGTGCTAAGATACCGCCGCCGAAAATATAGGTGACTGTCAGAAAAGCAAGCGATATTTTTAGAAAGCGGATTTTGTTTTTAAAAGAAAATACCGCAAGCACAATTCCAGAGCAAACTGCGACTCTTATCAGCAGACCTATAAAGAAATTTTGCTCTGGCAGAAAGATTGTAAGCGCTGAAATTCCGCCTAAAATTGCGCCGAGAATAAGGCGGTAAGTTTTCGGGCGGAATCCAAAAAAAGCGCAAACGCAAAGTAACAGAAAATATGTAATTACTCCATTTAAAAATATCAGCACATCGGCATAAACAACCATTTGCCTCACCCGAATAAAAGTTTACACCTACCCACACGCAGTTTTTGTCATAAAAAGAGGTGAGGAAAAATAAAAAAGTCGGCTTGAAATTTCAAGCCAACTTTTTTGTGAGTAAAATTATTTAACTTTATATTTTTTAGCCTTGCTCCATTTACTGAAAGCTTTTTGCTTAACTGATGTAATCATTGAGCGTACCTGAACGGTATATCTCTTACCTTTCTTTAAGCCTTTGATTAATTTCTTAGCAGATTTCTTTGTATTAAAGGTTTTTATCTTCCATTTGCCCTTGCCAATTCTGTATCTTACCTGGAAGCCTGTAGCGTTTTTCACCTTGGTGTATTTAACTATAAGCTTTTTAGATTTAGCGGTAACTTTAAACTTCGGAACGCTTAGTTTGAGTTTAGCAATAGCTGTGCCCTTGGTTACTGTTTTACCGCATTTAATACAAACCTTATCACCTGTGTAGCCGTCTGCAAAGTATGAAGCGGCTTTCTGATTTTTAACAACTGTACTGTGAACGCAGGTCGTTGTGGTCGGTGATGAAGGTTTAGTCGGGTTAGAAGGGTCTGCGTCGGGCGCATAGCCTATAGACTGGAATGTGATTTTGTTTGCAACTGCATATTTTTCAGCAGCAGAGCCTGTGTAGCCCTTGAGCACAAAGCTGTCCTTAACTGAATCTTTTTCGTCGTCAGTGTAGTAGTAGCCGATAGCCATTTCGCCGATTTTTTCAACTGTGTAAGGAATTGTTATTTCTT
>JBGVHY010000017.1:0-8714 GCA_045122755.1 Acutalibacteraceae bacterium
AAACAGCTTTTGATATGGTGAATAAATACGGCACATATGAAATTCAGCCGACCGCTGACACCGACAATGAGTTTCCGGCAATCGCTCAGGGAAGTAACAGAAAACCTGAGGACTTAAAAACCAAGGCTGAATCCGAGACAAAATAGCAAAAAACAATTGCTTTTTTATATTATTATGGTACAATAAAGAATAGATATTTTCATCTCACATAATATTTAATGTGAGGTGAAGAAATTGAAAAGGCTTGCTTGTTTTTTGCTTGTTATTCCGCTTGTTGCTGTCTGCATCGCTTTTGATAACGATTTTGGGATAAAAACCGCCAATACCGTAGTAATGGCGCAAAAGCCTGTGATAATTTTAGATGCGGGTCACGGCGGTTTTGACGGCGGAGCGGTCAGCGGTGATATAGTTGAAAAGGATATAAATTTGCAGTTTGCGTTGCAATTAGAGCCGATGCTAAAGGCCTTCGGCTATAATGTTGTAATGACGCGGACTACCGATAAAGGTACTGAGGACGACGGGCTTACAACCATTCGCCAGAAGAAGGTAAGCGATATAAAAAACCGCCTTAATTTAATCGAAACTACCGAGATTGAGTGTTTTATAAGTCTGCATCAGAATATGTTTTCGCAAAGCAAATACAGCGGTACTCAAGTGTTTTACGGCGCTTCAAATGAGCAAAGTGCGGTCATAGGAGAATGCATTCAAGAATCGGTAAAGTCGCTTTTGCAAAGCGAAAATAACCGCTTAATAAAGCCTTGCGGTAAAAGTATTTATCTTATGTACCATACTACAAAACCTGCGGTACTGGTTGAGTGCGGATTTATGTCAAACGAAAATGAACTTGAAAATTTACTCGATGAAAACTACAGAAATAGCTTGAATTTTTGTATTTTAAACGGAATTTTAAACGGAAGGAAAACTATAAACAATGGCTAAGGCAAAATCAGTTTTTGTTTGCTCGGAATGTGGTGCACAGGTGCCGAAATGGCAGGGAAAATGCAATAACTGCGGTAACTGGGATACATTTGTAGAAGAAATTCTTGATTTATCACCTGTGAGCAGTTCGGCTACGGCGAAGATAAAGAGTAAGGCAACGGCGGTAAAGCTCGATGAGATTACCGCCGACAAGGAAAGTAGATATAAAACAGGGCTCAAAGAGCTTGATAGAGTGCTCGGCGGCGGTATTGTAAAAGGCTCGCTGGTGTTGCTCTCAGGTGACCCGGGTATCGGAAAATCTACGCTTATTTTGCAGATGTGCGAGTATTTGGGCAAAAATTTAAGTGTTTTATACGTTTCGGGCGAGGAATCTAAGCGCCAGCTTAAGCTTCGCGCCGACAGACTGGGCGTTACAACCGAAAACTTGAATGTTCTTACCGAAACCGATGTCGAAACGGTGAACGAATACATATATGACACAAAACCCGATATCGTTATGATTGACTCGATACAAACTATGTCAATCAGCGCGATTTCATCTGTGCCCGGCTCGGTTGCTCAGGTAAGAGAATGTACCAACGCATATCTTCACACCGCAAAAAGCCTTGATATCCCGATAATTATCGTCGGTCACGTTAATAAGGACGGGGCAATCGCCGGCCCAAAGGTGCTTGAGCATATTGTTGACGCAGTGCTTTATTTTGAAGGCGAGAAGAATTTAACTTACAGAGTGCTTCGTGCGGTTAAAAACCGTTTCGGTTCGACTAATGAAATCGGTGTTTTCGAAATGTACGATAAGGGTCTTAAACAGGTGCAGAACCCATCGGCTATGCTGATTTCCGGACGACCTAAGAACGTCCCCGGTACTTGCGTTGCTTGCGTGCTTGAAGGTACTCGTCCTGTGCTCGCTGAGGTTCAGGGTCTGGTTACGCAGACAGGTTTCGGCAACCCGCGAAGAATGTCAACAGGCTTTGATTACAACCGCTTGAGTTTGTTGCTCGCAGTGCTTGAAAAACGAGTTGGCTTTCATTTTTCAGCGCTTGACGCTTATGTAAATATTGTCGGCGGTTTGAAATTGCAGGAGCCTGCGGTGGATTTGCCTGTAGTGCTTTCACTCATTTCAAGCCTTAAAGACGCGGTTGTCCGAGAAGATGTAATCGCCTTTGGTGAAATCGGACTTGCGGGTGAGGTGAGAACGGTTGTCAATGCCGAAAGCCGGATTTTAGAGGCGGCAAGGTTAGGTTTTAAGCGTTGTATAATCCCTATTCATAACCTTTCGGGCATTTCGGACAAGGCAAAGCAGGCAATTGAAGTGGTAGGAGTAAGAACGATTAAAAAAGCTTTTGAGGCTGCGACACAGCTTTAGAATAAATGTAGTGTTATGGAGTTTTTTAACTGCAAAGCTATCCTTAATTAAAAAACGGTTGTCGAAAAAGACAACCGTTTTTTAAAAAGCTTATTTATAAAAAGCGAACTGACCGATTACAGGTAATGGCTTCTCTTCGCCGTTTGCCGCGTTGATAACGCCGATAATTATAAGGGCAAGAACGCAAAGCGAAGCCGCAATACTGAGAAGTGTTGAGATAAGTGTTAAAATGCTCGTTACCAAAACAACGCCCGAAACATTTAATACGAACGTTGAAACCGCAGCAATCACCGCGGTTACAATTTCAATTACAATCTCAATTGCAACTGAGAAAATTGTAAGAATTATGCCCTGACCAACATGGAAACGCACCTTTGGGTCGTTCTTTTCAGGATTTACAAGCAAGCCGATAAGCCAGAGAATACTGATATAAGAAAGCACGCTGAAAATTTTCGCATTGCCGTTTGTGACATTTGTATTAATTGGCTCAACCGGTGTTATACTTTCAACATTTGTAGGCTCAAATTCAAGTTTCTCACCGCAATTGATACAGAATTTTGCGCCTTCTTCATTATGCAGACCGCATTTTTTACATACCATAATTTAATTCTCCTTTTTTCTGTAATTATACTTTATTATATAATCTTTGTCAAGTTGGAGTTAACACCTTGTTATTTTTACAGATATATGTTATAATTTTAATAATTATAATCTGAAATTGGACGGTGAAAAAGCTGTGTCTGAAAATAATCAAAAAAACAGTATAAAAAAGAATTTTTATACATCAATGTTCTTTGATGAATTTATAAAGCGCGACATTTTTACTAATAAAGGTCTTTTACTCGGCGAGCCGAAAAAGGTATGGGCATTTAATGCCGGAGACACTTTTACAGGCAACCCGAAATGGCTTTTTATATATATCAATAAATACCGCAAGGATATTGATGCTTACTGGCTTTGCGACAATGTTGAAACGGTTGACTATGTGCGTTCACTCGGTTACAAGGCTTATGCTTTTAATGCAGGTGGCGGTATCGAGGTTAAAAACCGCGCAGGTGTTTTTGTTACCGAGCAGGTAAAGGAGCAGATTCCGAAAGGAATGGAGAATTGCATTCTTCTTAACCTTTACCATGGTGTTGGCTGTAAAAAAATCGAGCGTGATGCAGGCTCATCACGTCTTGAAGAACGCCTTGCGAAAAAATATATCCGAAACAATCAGTATTTATCCGATAAAATGCTGTTTTTGGTTACTTCCCCGTTTATGGAGGAGCATTTTAAGAAATATGTAGGTCTTGCTGATGATATGGTTATCAGAGGCGGTTACCCGAGATGTATTTATCAGAAATATTTTAGCAAAATCGCCACATTTAATCATAGTATTATTGATAAGAAAAAGACCGATAAAAATACCAAAATAGTTGTTTATTCCCCGACCTACCGCGAGGATATGGGAACTGACTTTTTCAACACCGCGATACCTGATATCAAGGCGCTTGAGAAGGTACTGAAAAAGAATAATATTCTTCTCATTTTCAAAATGCATCCGTTTATGGAAAATGATACGAACTATGTTTCTATTAAGGAAAAATATAAACATTCCAAGCAGTTTCTTTTCTGGGATAACTTCAATGATTTTTACGAGGTTATTGACAAAGTTGATATGGCGGTTGTCGATTACTCGTCGATTTTCTATGATTTTCTCGCTGCAGGTGTCAAGAATTTTGTAAGATACTTTTTTGACTATGAAAATGAGAATAACCACCGCGGTTTTGCTTATGACTGCAAGGAAATGACCTGCGGTAAGATATGCAGTAATTTCGAGGAATTTTTAAATGCTTTTGAGAATATCGAGGCTGATGAAAACGAAGATGAACGCAAGCGGATTTACGAACTTTTCTGGGAGTATTCGGACAAGGATACCTTTGAAAGAATTATAAACGCAGCGCTTGAATTTGAGCCAAAAACAAACGAGTCACCGACTCTTTACAGCTTTGATATCTTTGATACAATCATCTCGCGAAAAGGGCTTCATCCGCACAGCATTTTTTATAAAATCAAAGAACAGCTAGAAAAATCCAATATGGATTTCCCGGCTCACTTTGTCGAGAATTTTGTTGAAATTCGTATTAAATGCGAGCAGAATGCCAGAGAGTATTACGACAAGACAATGTATGTCCGCAAGAATAATCAGCGAGAAATTACACTTGATGAAATTGTTCAGCGTATGGCTGACCTTTACTCATTTACACCCGAACAGACTGACTATGTTAAAAATCTTGAAATTCAGGCTGAGCTTGATGACTGCATACCGATTGAAAAAGAAATCGCATATATCGAAAAGCTGATTGACGACGGCAAAGAGGTAGTGCTAATCAGCGATATGTATCTGCCAAAAGAGCTTATCATAAAAATGCTTAATAAAGTAAGCGAAAAAATTGCGAAGCTTCCGATTTTCTTATCCAGCGAATACAAGGTGCAGAAAACAACAGGCAGACTTTATTTTGAGGTTTACAAATCCTTCGGCTTTTATAAATACGGCAGATGGATTCACCACGGTGACAATCGTCTGGCTGATAAAACAATGCCTGAGAAGCTGGGTATCGAATCGGTATTCCACACCGCGCCGAGCTTTTCGCGTTATGAGCAGGAATTGGTAAAAGCAATCGGCAAATATGATGCTTATTTGGTTGCGGCTAAAATGGCGCGTTTCAGAGCTGAAAACCATAACGATAAGGACTATTTCTGCTATGCTTATGCATCGCTAGTTTTCGTACCTTATGTTGAATGGGCGGTAAAAGATGCTGAGCGCAGAGGAATTGATACGCTTTATTTTATCTCGCGCGACGGTCATCACTTAAAAAGAATTGCTGATAAGGTAATCGAGAAAACTGGCTCGAAAATAAAGACGAAGTACATTTACGGTTCGCGTAAGGTATGGAGAATCCCGTCATTTATCGACGAGTTTGACGAGTCTTTCTTCCTGCCTTTCGGCAATGTTGAATCTGCAACTAATTTCAAAAAATTATTGCAAGCACTTTGCATTGATTACGAAACTTTTATAAAGATTTTCCCTAATTTGTCTTACCTTAAAGGCATAAAAACTTTTTCAAAAAAGCTTCGTAAAACCATAATTTCGGTGCTTTCAAATTCTATGGAATACAAGCGATATCTGCTCGATTATGCTAAGGAAAAACGCGTAATTATTGATGAATATTTCAATCAAGAAATGAATTTCAATGAAAAATTCGCGTTTGTTGAATATTGGGGCAGAGGCTACACCCAGACTTGTCACACCCGACTTTTGCAGAACGTAGCAGGCGAGAAAATTGACGTTCCTTACTACTATATGCGCTCGATTTATCCTACAATCGGTCACGATGTGCGCTATAATTACACCCATACAAACACACCGCTTATCTTCGTTGAGGCGCTGTTTGCGAACATTGATTACAAGAGTATTGAGGAATATACCCACGATGAAAACGGCAAGGTTGTTCCTGTAAAGCAAAAAGCCGACTGCGATATGCAGTTGTTTGAAGCTTTGAATAACCGTCTGTTGCAGTTCAGTGAGGATTATCTTTCGGAAAACTTCTCTGACCGGGATGCTTTAGGCAGAGAACTACTCAAATTCTCGCTGGAGTATTTCAGAAATAACCAAACCGACCCGGTACTTATCAGTACCGTTGCGCCGCTTATTGACGCTGTTGGACTTTTCGGTGAAAAGCGCGAATTTGCACCTGTTTTCACCAAGGAAACGGTTGATAAAATCGTCGAAAAAGAGGTCAATCCTATCGATGTTACAAGTTCAATTGCTATGTCTATTGCGCGAAGTGACAAAGAAGTCCAGGAGTATTATCGCTATCACACAGTTATTCGTCCGGCTGAAGAAGCTGAGCTTAAAAAAGGTAAGAAGACCAAGTACAATGCAAAAGCGGTTGATTTTAATAACAAGCTGAGAATGCTCGGATTTAAGAATATTAAGCAGAGCAATATGCGAATTTATAGGCAGTTTAAAAGCAAGGCTGTTGCAAATTCAGCGGTGTTCTTCGGCGAAAACACACGAGCAAATGAGAACTATATCTCGCTTATTAAAGAGCTTGAAAACCGCGGATTTGTGATAGAAGAACTGCCTTTCAAGGATATTTACTCGACAGAAGAATTAAAGGTTATCGCAAAGGCGAAATATATCTTTACCGATATCGAAAACGAATTTTTTGCGTTGATGAACTTCCGCAAGGAAACTGAAGTTGTAAGACTTTATAAAGAGACCTTTCCTGTTGACCGTTTCGGCATAAAAGATATCGAGTACGGCAAACGCAGTGATTTCAGACTCAAATCAAAGATTTTCAATGCCAACTGCTCGCTTTTACCGATTGCAGGCAAAGGACTGACTGAAATCTTCAACAAGTCGTTCAAAAATGCATCAAAGGTAATCGCACCGCTTGGCAACCCTGCCTGCGACCTATACTTTGATGATAAATTTATAGAAAATGCACGCAAAAAGGTTGCGGCGATAAATCCTGAAAATAAAAAGGTTATCACCTATTTTCCGAAAGCAGTTTCTTCAAAGCGTTCAACCTTTGATTATGTTGATATTGAATTGCTCTCTGAACATTTCGGCGACGAGTATATTTTGCTTGTAAAAACCGATGAGTTTAATCTCATCTCGGCTTATGCCGGTAGCTTCGGTGATTTTGCTATACTGCTTGACGATAGCATCTCGGCGAGAGAGGCGGTTGTAAGTTCCGATATCATAATCGGTGACTACTGCTCGCAGACCGTTGAGGCGGTGCTTAGCGTAAAACCGATTATTTTCACAGGTATTTATCAGTCAGCAAAATGCGAAATTTCGGGTGCTGATATTATTCCGAAAATCGGCGCAGAGGTTGCTTATGACACTCATGAATTGATTGAAAAAATCTCAGTAATTGATAAATTCAACCCCGAAGTTTATAAAAAGTTTACAGAAAAATATCTCGGCGGATGCGGACAAGACACCGCTAAGCGCATTATCGATAAAAAATAAAGAAAGGACAAGCTTATGTATAAAAATATAGGACGAAAAATCAAAGGATTTTCAATTTTTCTTGCGTGGACTATTGTAGCACTTTGTTGTTTTTACGCGTTTTACCGCCTGTTTTCAGGCACAATTGATACTGAGAATATCATAATTTCGGTTGCGATTGTTGTCGGTGGCAGTATTTTAGCGCTTATTATTTCGTGGTTTTTGTATGCTTACGGCGCAATTGCCGAAAGTGCAGAAAAACAGAATGAAAATTTAGAAACTCTTATCCTAGCAGTTGATGATTTATCAAAAAAAGTTGAAAGCTTAGAGCTTAAACCGTCTAAACCATCTGTAGGAGCTCCATCACCGTATCACCAGGCTGAGCGCGAGGAAATTCCGCTGGGAGAATTTAAGCTTCCCGAAAGCCGCGAAGAGCTTTTTCAGTCACAACTTCGCAAGCTTAAAAAAGACTATGAAATGAGCCGAATCACGTATGATGAATACGAAGAAGGCAAACATAGACTTGAAGAAAAATACAGATAATTAAAAAGAGATTGAATCATTCGATTCAATCTCTTTTTTAGATTAGGTTTTAGTTGAGATTCTTCGACTGCGCACATTCGTGTTCCGCTCAGAATGACTCGAATTGAATTTTTAGATAATATAACAAACGGCACGGGTAAAACTCCTGCCCTGCATATAGATGCTCAATTTTTTTATTGGTTAGTTTTTGGCTTATCTGTAAGACCCAAAAGATAATCAACACTTACATTATGAATTTTTGCTATTTTGATCAATGTTTCGGGTGTCATAGAGTTAACACCGTTTTCATACGCAGCATAAGTTCGTCTGTTTATAAACAACAAATCGGCCATTTTTTGTTGTGTCCAATCTTTATCTTCTCTTAAATCTCTTATTCTTTTATAAATCATTTTAATCACCAATATAAATTATATTAGCCATAAATTCTGCCATTGATTTTTGGCAGAATTTATGGCATAACAACGAATATAGTATTAGTGAAGTGAGATAAATTATGATAATTGATGTAACAGGTACTGTTCTGACTCCGGGCAATGATGGAAAAGACTGTTTAGGAAACGGTAGCCATTATGATGAATTTGGTAATTTGCTAGAAATTTGTTGCGAGCAATGTGATTATTTTTTGTGTTGCAATGCTAAAAACAACGAATTTAATTGCGAAGTCTGCGAAGATACCTTATGCCCTTGGTCTACTAATTAAATAGTTATTACTATTTTTATTATAAATGTAGGTTTGTCAATGATATGTTACAAAATTAAGTAGAAAAAACTTCACCAGTGGTTAAGAAGTGATTTAACACTTCTTTTGGCGACTTCCAACCGAGCGGACGCATCGGAAAATTATTATATTTTCTGCTGTGA
>JBGVHY010000018.1:0-7065 GCA_045122755.1 Acutalibacteraceae bacterium
ACGTTTCAGTTGCTCCACTCGAAAGAATAAAGAATTTTAATGAATTTCATATAAGAATTTCAGAGCAAGACAGAAAGAATCAGGCAGCAAGATGTATGAACTGCGGTGTTCCTTTTTGTCAATCAGGAATGGTGTTAAGCGGAATGAGAACAGGCTGTCCGCTTAACAATCTTATTCCTGAATGGAATGATCAGATTTATAAAGGCAACTGGGATCATGCATTATCGCGACTATTAAAAACAAATAACTTCCCAGAGTTTACAGGTCGTGTCTGCCCTGCACTTTGCGAATGTGCTTGTTCGTGCAAAATTGACACTGATGCAGTTTCTGTTCACGATAATGAGCTTGAAATAATTGAGCGCGGTTATCATAGTGGACTTATCACTCCACAAATTCCAGCGGTCAGAACAGATAAACGTGTTGCAATCGTTGGTTCAGGTCCTGCAGGTCTTGCAGTTGCTGATCAGCTTAACAAACGCGGGCATAACGTAACTGTATTTGAGCGTGATGACCGAATCGGTGGATTGCTGATGTACGGAATTCCTAATATGAAACTTGAAAAACACATAATTGACCGCAAGGTTAAGCTTATGAAAGAAGAAGGTATTGAATTTGTAACAAAAGCAAATATCAATACAAAGAAAAAAGCCGACGATTTGTTGAATGAATTCGATGCAGTTATCCTTTGCTGTGGTTCGAGAAAACCAAGAGATATCAATGCAAAAGGCAGAGAAGCAAAAGGCGTATATTTTGCTGTAGATTATCTTACAGCAGTTACAAAGAGCCTTTTAGACTCAGAACTCAAGGATAAAAACTTCCCCGAAACTGCTGATAAAAACGTTGTAATCATCGGCGGCGGTGATACAGGTAACGACTGTGTTGGCACTTCAATCAGACTTGGCTGCAAGAGTGTAACACAGCTCGAGATTATGTCGAAATTACCTGACGTGCGTAATGAAAACACAAATCCTTGGCCTGAATATCCGAGAGTTTGTAAAACTGATTACGGTCAAGAAGAAGCCATTGCAAAATTCGGTACTGACCCTCGTACCTACCAAACAACTGTTAAAGAATTGATTACAGACAATGACGGTAATCTTAAAGAGATTGTTACTGTAAAACTTGAGCTTATTAAAAACGAGGAAACAGGTAGAATGGATATGAAAGAGGTGTCTGGCAGTGAAAAAACATTGCCTTGCGAGCTTCTTCTTATCGCTGCAGGGTTTGTAGGCTGTGAAGAAAGTCTGGCAAAAGCTTTCAGCCTTGAACTTACCGACAGAAACAATATCGATACTAACGAATACAAAACAAATAACGAAAAGGTATTCTCCGCAGGTGATGCCAGAACAGGTCAATCACTTGTTGTAAGCTCAATTGCTGATGGCAGAGCTTGTGCTAAAGAAGTTGACAGATTTCTTATGGGATATACCAATATGATTAACTAGCTGTATTCTTTTCATTTTCTTAAATAAGGTCGTGTGCAATGTTTTTTGCGCGCGGCCTTATTTTTTTCTTGTAATATATGTCATTTGATGTTATAATGTTTTATAATATAAGTAAAATTTATATGAGGTGAATTAATTTATGTGTGGTATTGTAGGATTTGTTGGTGACAAACCATCAGCGCCTGTTCTTCTTGAAGGGTTAGCCAGACTTGAATACCGTGGCTATGACTCTGCAGGAATTGCACTCATTGAAAAAGATAAAATAGTTCTTAAGAAATCCGAAGGCGAGCTTGCAACACTTGCTAATTTGATTGATAGAGGCGAAAAATATCAGAGCACAATCGGTATAGGACACACTCGCTGGGCTACTCATGGCAAGCCATCTGATGAAAATGCTCATCCGCATATGAGTGAAAATGGAAAATTTGCTATTGTTCACAATGGTATTATAGAAAATTACGCTTCACTTAAAGAAGAACTTATTTCTGAGGGTTATAATTTTAAATCAGAAACTGACAGTGAAGTTGTAGCCGCTCTTTTGCAGAAGTATTATAACGGTGATACTTTTGAAACGCTCGTAAAAGTTCTTTCGATTATTGACGGTTCGTATGCTTTAGGGATTCTTAATAATGATAATCCTGATGAATTTTACGCAGTAAGAAAAGCAAGTCCTTTGATTGTAGGGCTTTCTGATAATGGTAATATGATTGCTTCTGATATTCCGGCAGTTCTCCCTGTTACACGTAAAATTTATTATCTTAATGATAATGAAATTGTAAAACTTACAAGAAACTCTGTTGAGATTTTTGATACTGATAAAAATATAATCGACAGAGAAGTTACAGAAATTGAATGGGACGTTTCAGCTGCCGAAAAAGGCGGCTATGATCACTTTATGATTAAAGAGATTATGGAACAACCGAGAGCTATCCGTGATACTATTGAGCCTAGAATAAAAGAAGGCAAAATTAACCTTGAAGGCTTTGAATTATCAGAAGAATTTTTAAAGAACCTTGATTGTGTTCACATTGTAGCCTGCGGTTCTGCTTATCACGTTGGCGTTGTAGGTAAATATATTATAGAGGAATTGGCAAGAAAACCTGTATACTGCGAAATTGCAAGTGAATTCAGATATTCTAATCCGCTTGTTACTGATAAATCACTTGTTATTATTATCAGTCAGTCAGGTGAAACTGCTGACACACTCGAGGCTTTGAAAATTGCTAAAGGTAAAGGTGCAAAAATCCTTTCTATAGTTAATGTTGTAGGTAGTTCAATTGCAAACATTTCTGACAGCGTTCTTTATACTTGGGCAGGTCCTGAAATTTCTGTAGCTACTACAAAGGCTTACTCAACTCAGTTATCCTTGATGTACCTTGTAGCACTTTACATTTCTGAAAAAATCGGTACTGTTACCTCCGAGTTTGTTACTGAAATGTTAAATGAAATCGAAACGATCCCTGAGAAAATCGAAGAAATCCTTAAGCTTGCACCGCAGATTAAAGAAATGGCTAAAAGATATGCTTATCTTGACCACGCTTACTTTATCGGCAGAAACTTCGACTATGCAATTGCTCTTGAAGCTTCGCTAAAATTAAAGGAAATAAGCTATATTCATTCCGAGGCTTACGCTGCTGGTGAATTAAAGCATGGTACTATTTCTCTTATTGAAGAAGGTACATTCGTAGTAGGTCTTGCTTGCAATAAGGAATTATTCAAAAAGACAATGAGCAATATTAAAGAGGTTAAAGCTCGCGGCGCTGAAGTTATGCTTATTACCAATGAATCAATGGAAGTAAGTACAACCGAGGTTGACAGTGTAATCAGGATTCCTGATGCTAAAAAGCTTATCGTCCCATCGTTAGAGGTTGTTCCAATGCAGTTGCTGGGTTATTATATTGCACTTGCAAGAAATTGCAATATTGATAAACCTAAGAATCTCGCTAAATCAGTTACAGTTGAATAAATTTAAAAGCGGTAGAATTTTCTACCGCTTTTCTTATGCAATCTTTTCAAATTCAATTATTCTTGGCGCATTTATTCGTCGGTCTTCTTTAAGCTGTTTAAATTCCTTCAAAAACAGCCCTTTATAGTAATTACAAACCCCAACAGCACCGAACCCGAATGCCATCAGAACAACCGAAATTGCACCGTTTCTGACGATATTTTCGCCAATGCTTGCAGTTGTTAAAAGAAAACTTACTGTCCCTACAGCAAAAATAGCATAGAACAATGCTTTTAAATATCTTAATGTTATAATTTTTGTTTTTAATATTTTCATAGTATAACTCCTTTTTCTTTTACTTTCTATAGAAATTATACTAGTCACAAAGTCCGATAAAAAGGACAAATGCAGCTATTTATAAAAATAGCTGCATTTTAATCTTAAAATTAATCTTCAATATCGTCTGATTCTTCAACGTCAAGTCGAAGTTCAGCACCGCAATTTGTACATTCGATAGTATTATCAAGCATATCAAGACTCACTATCATAGCCTCATCACACTCAGGACATTTGATTTCGTATAAATCATCTTCCTCGTCTTCATCAGGCTCGAAAAGATAATCCTCAACTTCAGCTAAGTCTTCATCAACTGCATCAACCTGATCGCAAATATCTACAACATCAAGTTCAAGCTCAGACATAGCCTCAGCCATTTCATCCAAAGTATCAATTATTGCATTTAAAAGTTTTACAGTTTTGTCATTAGGGTCAAGCTCTAAACCAGAAGCCAAGCCCTTAAGATATGCAACTTTTTCTGTAACTGTCATTATGCTCTCTCCATGTACTCGCCTGTACGAGTATCAATTCTGATTTTGTCACCCTCATTAATGAAAAGCGGAACTCTGATTTCAGCACCTGTTTCAAGAGTAGCAGGTTTTGTAGCGTTAGTAGCTGTATCACCCTTTACGCCCGGCTCAGTAGCTGTAATTTCAAGTTCAACGAATGTAGGTGGTTCAACACCGAAAACCTTACCTTTGTAAGAAAGAATTTTGCAAAGCATTTCTTCCTTAACAAATTTGAAGTTATCACCAAGTTCAGCCGGTGAAACCGGAACAGTATCAAATGTTTCCATATCCATAAAATAATATAAATCACCATCATTGTATGAATACTGCATTTCTTTTCTCTCAACAAAAGCTGTCGGATATTTGTCAGTCGGGCTGAATGTTTTTTCAACAACCGAGCCTGCGATTACATCTCTGATTTTAGTTCTTACGAAAGCAGCGCCTTTACCCGGTTTAACATGCTGAAATTCGATGATCTGATAAACTTTACCGTCCATCTCAAATGTTACGCCGTTTCTGAAATCTCCTGCTGTTACCATAAATTTTAAACCTCCAAATATTTATAAGATTATTTTATACTATTATACAAGATTTTTCAAGTATTTTTTATTATTATTTGTAATCTTTATAGGCTTTTTTCATAAAAATTGCATCTTCAGCCTGTGTTCCTGCTGATTCGCAGATAATACAAGGCGATAAATCCTTCTTAGCGATAAGTTCTGCAAGCGGCTCAAAATTAGGACCATATAATTCATCTTCAAAGGTGAGATGCTTTTTTTCGCCGCCTTTTTCGGTATACTCAATCTTGGAAAAATGAGAATGAAAACATTTCAATTTTTCTATACCGAGCTTATTTTCAACTGAGTTTAAAGCATTTTCAAACTGTTCCTTAGTATTCATACCGCCGAAAGTTCTAGCGTTTAAATGACCAAAGTCAATACAAGGGATAAAGCTTTCATCGACCAAGCATAATTCAAGCACTTCGTCAAGAGTGCCAAGCTGATTAATTTTACCCATTGTTTCAGGGCAGATATGAATATGTGAAAGTCCGTTTTCAATCAATGCATTTCTTGCAATTTTAAGAGTATCTTTAGCAAGCTCTAATGCTTCCTCTCTTGATATTTTTGAGCATGAGCCAGAATGAACAACTATTCGATTTGCGCCGAGCATATCAGCCGCAGCAGCGCTCTGCAAGATGTAATCAACTGATTTTAAACGTTTATCTTCCTCAACTGATGACAGAGAAATAAAATACGGAGCGTGTAAAGAAGTAACAATACCGAATTTTTCAGCATTTTCTTTATAAACTTTTGCGTTAGCCTCAGAAACTCTTACTCCCCTGCCGCATTGATATTCATATATATCAAGTCCCATTTTAGAAACATACTCAGGAGCATCTAAATTTGATTTGTAGCCCATTTTTGCAAATGAGTCGGAGTTACCTGCAGGACCAAATAATGCTGACATTAATCATCTCTCCTTAGTTTTAATTTAATCTTATCCTCAATTTTACGTTTAAATCTGAATGTTTTTGACTCTTCAATCTGAATATAATCAAGCCAAATCGTCTTAATTCCAGCTAAATTACCGCCTAAAATATCCGTAAACATTTGGTCACCGACCAAAGCTACTTCGTTTTTCTTAAACCCTAGTTTCCTAACTGCTTTATTGATTTTAAACGGCAAAGGTTTTAACGACATATAAAAGCAGGGTAATTTAACATTTTCAGCAAAATCAGTTAATCTTCCGGGTTTACCATTTGAACATATATGAAGCTCAGTGCCGGCTGATTTTACTTCATCTATCCATTCAAGCACACCATCAACAGGTGCATTATCATGATAAATACACAAGGTGTTATCAGCATCAAGCAACAAAGCCTTAATATTATTCTTAACCAGAAATTCCGGTGTTACCGAAAAAATATTTTTAAGATAAAAATCGGGTTTGAAAATACTCATATTTTATTCCTTTTAAATAAATTAAAAACGGACATATAAATGTCCGTTCATAACTCAAATACAATACAAATACATTTCGGACCGAATATGTAGAACAAGTCCAAAATTATTTGAATTTTCTTTTACGAGCTGCTTCAGATTTCTTCTTTCTTTTAACTGAAGGTTTCTCATAGTGTTCTCTTTTACGAACTTCTTGAATTACGCCGTCTCTTACAGTCGCTCTTTTGAAACGTCTGAGTGCGTTTTCCAATGATTCATTTTCTTTAATACGAACCTGACTCACAATAATCCCTCCCTCCGCCTTTAGCAGGGGTATTTTACATTAATATAGTATAACACTAATATCCAGTGTTGTCAACAGTTTTTTTAATCCTTTAATAAAGCATCAATTAATTCTTGGTTTCTATTGCCTTCTGTATCGCAAATACCAAAACCTCGGTTAAACTCCCAATATGTCCATGAGAAACCATATTTTTCACAAATTTCTCTGACACATTTTGTCCACTTAGCACGTGATTCTATATCAGCAACGCGACCGTAAGCACCAAATTCTCCTAAATTCATTTCGATATCATTATGTCTGCGGCTGAAATATTTAGCATGAGCAACAAATCTTGCTTCAATAAATGCCTTATCTTCATCAGTACCTTCCCATTTGATGCCTGAAACATCCTTCATCGTCGGAGACCATTCAGCACCCTGATGAGTAAAATCGAACGGGTCATAGAAATGGAAAGTTGCAATAAGATTGTCGTCCTCAGGCAGTTGAAGATTATCAAGCGCAACAAGACCAGAGTAATCAATTGCGCAAACCTCAACACGTCTTGTTGGATTAGTTTTTCTGATAACTGACAATGCCTCTTTCTGAA
>JBGVHY010000019.1:0-3966 GCA_045122755.1 Acutalibacteraceae bacterium
TGGTACATATTCCTACTGTAACGGGTGAACAAAATATCACAGTTGCTGAGAAACTAAGTGGTGTTCATACAGTAAAAGTGCTTAAACTTCTTGAATTTTCTAAGGGCAGATTTGAAGTAAAATCGGTGCATTTTGACGGCAAAATGTGCGAAAAACCAGCCGAAAAACCACTTAAATTTGAGTTTTACGGTGACTCTTTAACCTGTGGTTACGGCAATCTTTGCAGTACAAGAAATTCACCGAATCCGTTCGGCTATCTTGAACATGGTTATAAAACCTGGTGCGTCCTGCTTTGCGAAAAGTTAGGCGCTGAGATGTCAGCGGTATCTAGCTCAGGTCAGGGTATTGTAACTGATTGTGTAGGCAACCCTGATGGCACAATCGAAAAGTATTGGGATAAGGCAGTGCCATCCTTGAATGTTAAATGGGATTTTTCAAAATACATCCCTGATTATGTGTTCATAAATCTCTGTGCTAATGATGTAAATTATCTTCGCTTTGTTGAAGGAGCAATTATGGATTGGTCGGTGTTTAAAGCAAATGCTAAAAAGCTGATTGACGGCATAAGAGAACACGCACCGAAATGTAAAATAGTATTTCCGCTAGGCTTTGACAGCGGAAATGAGTATTTTAGAAATTGCGTAAAAGCTTACAGAGAGTTGATTGACGAAGAAATTTATAAGGATATAGTGATTTATGATGATATCAGTTGCAATCAGCTTGGCGGTGACTGGCACCCAAATCTTGATGATGATGTAATGATGTATGAAAAACTCTACGCTCATTTACAAGAAGATTTCGGGCTTTGATAGTGTGAGAATATGAAAAATCCACTTCCTTTGAAGTGGATTTTGTCGATAAAGAATACTTTACAAATATAATGGCATTTGTTATAATATTATTCAAAATTAATATTTCCGCCCATAGTCTAACCGGATAAAACATCAGATTCCGATTCTGAAATTAGGGGTTCGAGTCCTCTTGGGCGGGCCAAAATACAGATTTCTAATAGAAATCTGTATTTTCAATTTAAAAATTTCAGGAATGTGAAAAGAGGCGAGAAAAACGAATTTTAAATATTCCGATGATAATAAGCGGTATCATACGCTTAGCTTTTATAATAAGCATAAATACGGCTGCAAGGTTTATAAAGCCGCAATCAATGCAAATTTAACCTGTCCGAATATTGATGGTACACTTGGAAAGGGTGGGTGCATTTACTGTGAGTCGGGAAGTGCGTATTTTACCAATAAAAATTTGTCTATCTCCGACCAGATTACCGCTGAAATCGAGCGCATAAACCAAAACGGCAAACAGAATAAATTTATCGCCTATTTTCAGTCAAACACCAATACTTACTGCGATGTTGACACATTAAAAAATATGCTTGATACCGCTTGCTCGTTTGACCAGGTAATTGGCATAACACTCTCTACTAGAACTGATTGTATTGATGAAGAAAAGCTTGATTTGCTGTTAAAATACAACGAGAAAAAAGAAATCAACCTTGAATTGGGCTTACAGACGATTCATAATAAAACTCTTAAATTAATCAACCGATGCCAGACTTTTGAAGGCTTTTTAAAAGACTATGAAAAGATAAAATCAAGCGGACTTAGAAGCTGTATTCATATCATAAACGGCTTGCCTTATGAAACTAAGAATATGATGCTTAAAACCGCAAAATCGGTCGGCAAATTAAATCCTGATGGGCTGAAAATTCATATGCTTCATATTGCAAAAGGTACAAGACTTGCTAAAATGTTTGAAGAAAAGCAGTTCCCGTTGCTTTCGCGCGAAGAGTATATTGATATCGTTGTAAATCAGTTAAAATATATTACGCCGACAACAGTAATAGAGCGTCTTACAGGAGACGGTGACAAAAGTAAGCTAATAGCGCCGATGTGGACTGCTGATAAAATAGCGACTCTCGGCGGTATTGACAAACGAATGGCAGACTTAGACATTTATCAGGGAATGAGTCTTGAATAGTAGGTAAAAAAGTGTTATTATGTTATGAGAAAGGAAGAAAGATGAATGCACACTATATTTTTTGATTTGGACGGCACATTGTTGCCATTAACACAAGAAGATTTCTCGAGAGTTTACTTTGGTTTGCTTATGTTAAAAGGTGCTGAAATGGGAATTGATCACGAAAAGATGAAAAAAGGTCTTTTCGGCGGAGTAAAAGCTATGATTATGAATGATGGAAATCATTCTAATGAAGAGGTTTTCTGGAATGTTTTTTCGTCGGATACCGAAACTGACAGAAATGATACAGAGCCTGTTTTCAGAGAGTTTTATAATAGTGAATTTAAACAGGTAAAATCGGTTATGACCTATACCGAAACATCCGCAAAGCTTATTAAACTTTTAAAAGATAAAGGCTACCGTATCGTTCTTGCAACTAACCCGCTCTTTCCGATTGAGGCAGTAACAGAAAGAATGAGCTGGGTGGGACTCAGAGCAGAAGATTTTGAATATATCACTACCTATGAAAATTCGTCTTATTGCAAGCCTAATCCTAAGTATTATGCTGAGATTATGGAAAAATTAAATCTTAAAGCCGAAGATTGTTTAATGGTAGGAAATAACGCTACTGAAGATATGGCGGCAAATAAAGTCGGCATTAAAACTTATCTTGTAACAGATGTGCTTGAAAACGAGCAAAATCTTGATATTTCCGTTTTTGAAAACGGTTCTTTAAAAGACTTTTATAAGAAGGCGCTTCAGTTTGATTAAAAGAAAAAATATAGGAATTTTACTTATCTTAGGTGCAGCGGTAGGCTTTGCCTTTATGAATTTGTTTGTAAATATTAGCGGTGACTTGCCGACTTTTCAAAAAGCTTTTTTCAGGAATTTAATCGCTTGTTTAATCTCATCAGTTGCGATTATAAAGAGTCCGCAAGTGCTTAAAACCGCAAAAGGCAATGTAAGCGGAATTTTATGCCGTTCGTTTTTCGGGCTTGTTGGTGTGGTGCTTAATTTTTATGCTATATCGGAATTAAACAGTATTTCTGATGCAAGCCTTTTAAATAAGCTTTCGCCGTTCTTTGCAATGATTTTTTCGATTATAATACTTAAAGAGAAAGCGAAAAAAGCTGAATGGTTTATGGTACTGCTTGCTTTTGTAGGTGCAGTTTTTGTTATAAAACCGTCGCTTTCGCCTGAGGTTGTTCCGGCAATTGCAGGAGCGGCAGGCGGAATGTTCGCAGGTCTTGCTTACACCTTTGTACGCAAGGTAACAACAAATGGAACCGACGGCTCGGTGGTAGTTTTCGCATTTTCGTTTATCTCTACTTTAGCGCTTCTGCCAATAACAATTATCGAATTTCAGCCAATGAGCGGTTTGCAATTGTTCTATCTTATAATGGCAGGCGTTTCTGCCGCTGTAGGACAGTATTGCATAACCTTTGCGTATAAATTCGCACCGGCTAAGGAAATTTCGGTATTTGATTATACACAGGTCATCTTTGCTGCAGTTTTAGGCTTTTTTATCTTGGGGCAGACTATAGATGCTTACAGTATTATAGGATATATTATCATAATTACCGCCGCTGTTATCCGCTGGCAGTATAATCTTAAAAAGGTGGAAGATTAAATGGATATTAATGAAATTTTGTCGTGCGTTGACCATACGGTTTTAGGTGTTGACGCAACTGAAAACGATATAAAAGCACTTTGTGATGATGCTAAAAAGTACAAAACCGCATCTGTCTGTATTGCGCCGTCGTTTGTAAAGTTCGCAAGCGAGTATTTAAAAGGCGAAATTCCTGTCTGCACCGTTATCGGCTTCCCGAATGGCTATAACAGTACTGAAACTAAGGTTTTTGAAACTGAAAATGCTGTAAAAAACGGCGCAGATGAAATTGATATGGTAATTAATATCGGCGATTTAAAAGCGAAAAAATATGATAAAATTTTAAAGGAAATTAACCTTATTAAATCCGCTTGTGAGGGTAGAAT
>JBGVHY010000020.1:0-6050 GCA_045122755.1 Acutalibacteraceae bacterium
CTGCAAAACTGAGCGTAACCTATGATGATGGTTTGTACTTTGTTAAAGATAACGGAATGCCTGTTGTAAGCGTATCAGATAATTTTTCTTCTCAGGGAACCGTTGATTACAACTATGAATTAGGTAAATTAACAGTTCTTATTACCTCTAATGACCTTGAGAATATAACTGGCAACGGTGTTATTTTAACTTTAAAAATTAAGGTAGATAACGATGCAGTTACAGGAGATTATAATTTAATCTTTACTGATTATTCAAGCACAAATTTTATTGATTGTGAAGGCGAAAAGGTTGGATTTACGTTTGGTGACGGTGTGATTTCCGTAAAAGGAAAAACTACTACTATCTTAAATGAATACAGCAGTTATGATTATTCGTTTGAAGCAATAAACTGTAGCCCTGTAGCTTCAGTATCAAGTACTCTGGGAACACATTATCAGAGCGATATTAATCCTGCAATGAACCTCAGTAGATTTATTCCGACCGAAAGCGGACAATATGTTGATTATACATTATCGTCGCTGCCGGCAGGCACATACAATTTGTTTACATATTCAAGAGATTATACTTCTGACAGAGGTACTTTTGATGTTTATGTTGACGGTGAATTATTTAATACAATTAGTTTTATTGGCACTTCTTTATCAATGAATTACAGAGAAGTCGGAACTTTCACTTTAAGCGAGACCAAAGATGTAACTGTAAGATTTGTAGCAAGCGAAACTGTAGGTAAAATGTATCTCGCAGGATTTGAACTTTATAAAGACAGACCAAAATATGAAATAACTACAGTTGATATCTATACAATGGACGAAGGCTCAAGACCTTCTGTTTATGGCGTTACAAGAGATTATCCTAATAATACAGAATTTGTTTCTGAGTCTGAAAACAACGTACTTTCTTATGAAAAAACAACTGACGGTGTCGGTTTGATTAACCGTTCGCTTTATTTCAAACTTCCTGATGATATATATACCAAATATAGTAATTTAATTTCATTGACTATTACTCTGAAAACTGATTACGGTACTTTTTATTCACATAACAACGGATATAACAGAATTTATATGAGTTCTTATCCAACTGAAATTCCAACTTCATCAAATGCGGTTAAAGTTGTTTCAAATTCTACTTATACATTTACTACAACCGCTAAAGAAATAACAATCGACATGGCTTCTATTAATGGAGCAAATATAATTAATAATGATTATAAATATTTCAATGTTATAAACAGTGTTGATACAAATAACGGTAACACTTATAAACATCTTTATATCGACAGTGTAACTCTTACATATAACAAACCTATGGAAGGCTATTATGTAACTATTGATGATGAAAATACATTTGTTTCAAAAGGCGAAACTTTTACATTTCCGAGTGTAGATGACGATGATATCGCTGTTTATAAGGATGCTGAAGGCAATTATTATGCTTGCGGCAGTGAGATTGAAGTTACAGAAGATGTTACTTTTACTCCGGTAAAATTATCACTTAAAACATTGAATAAAGCTTCAATGCGACTTATTAATGCAGCTACGAACTATGTTTCAGGTATTCGCTTTTATACAACTTTTGATACTACCGTTGTTAATACTTTACGAGAAGCAGGTATTACAGTAAGCTTCGGTACACTTATTGCTCCTAAAAGCTACTTTGGCGGTAATGATTTAACTGTTCTTAAGCACGGAGTTGACTTCGGAAAAACTAATAACTATGTTGATGTTTTATACAGCGCTTCTAAATATCATACAAGCTCCGGATTTACAGGCATTGTAGGCTCTTTAGGTAATATTAAAGATGACCATGCTTTGTGGGATTTTATAGGTCGCGGTTATGCTAAAATAACGGTTAACGGAACTACAAAAACAGTTTATGCGCAGGGAGATACTGAATTACCGAGCAGAAGTATCGGCTATATAGCTTATATGTTAAAAAACGATACTGCTTCATATGAACTGCTTGATGATGTGAACAAAGAAATGGTTGATAAATACTATGAAATGTATTGTCAGTATCTTGCTGTCAGTGACCCTTATTCATATGATAAATTTGAATAATATCTGAAAGGAGAATGGACATGAAAAGATTTGTGAGATATTTATGTGTTGTAATTGCTACGGTTTTTGTTTTCTCTTCAATTTCTGTTAATTCTATTGCTGAAAGCACCGTCTTAGGCGATGTTGAAGGCAACGGAATAGTAGGTCTTGAAGATGTTCTGGCATTAAGAAAATATATTGCAGGCAGTTATGATGTAGGAGATATAGTATTTTCAAATGCAGATGTCGATTTGAGCGATGATATTAGCGTTCGAGACTTGCTTTATTTAAGAAAATACCTTGTTAATATTATAACAGATTTTAGTGAAGTTCTTACAGATGTAAATCTTTTGGCTAAAATTGATAATGCAACACCTACTGCAGAAAATCTAGGTGTACCTGGACTTTTAAGATATGCCAATACTTCAGACTACTATTATGCACGAAATATCTGGGATATGGCTTCGGTTGACGGTAAACTTCTTATTTCAATGGGTGATTATGGTTCAAATACCGGCTCTGTCCCGATTTATTACTATACTAATGATTCAGATCAGCCACATGCAAGCACTTATTACGGTCCAAGTGGCACTGTTGTAGACGGATTGAGCACAGAAGAAGTCAAGAGATTTTTCAAAATCGATGGTACGATTTATGCAACAGCTACTGATCCGCTTGGAATGGCACAGGGAAGCTATTATAAATATGACAGTGCAAATGATAAATGGATTGATTATTATAAACTTCCTGTAACTGTTCACAGTTATGATATGGTTGAGTATGACGGTAAAATTTTCTTCGGTGGTATGGTGCGACATGCAAACACAGATGATTGTATCGTAGCTTGTGTTCAGTCTTTAGATAAAGATAAGCTCGGAACTTCTACCTCTGCATCAAATATTTATTTCTACTATGCAGATGGTACTCAGTATACCGCTGAATCCTATGTTTCAAGTTATGACGGTAAGACATATTGGAGATATGATTACTGGCGAGTTTATGATATGTTTGTCTTTAAAGATGAATTATATGCCGTTCATAGCGATGGTTCATCATATACACTTAATGCAAAATCAGGACTTTTCAAATATGACAAAGAAAACAATAGGTTTGTGCAGGTGTATGACGGTAAAGTAATCAAGGGTATTATGTCTGTAACGCGAAATGCTTCTTCATGGACCTATGCTAAGAATGATGAAGGCGTATATGAAAAAGTTGACACTCACTTTGGTTTTGAAGACAACTCAAATCCAATCGGAGCGCTGACAATAGGTATCGAGCCGATTTACAGCGAATTTATGTGCGGAGCGAAAATTTCAACGGATGATACTTTTGTTGCAGTTTGTAATGGTATTTTCAAATCTTCTAATGTCGAAGCGACATCAAATGCATTTGAAAAAGTTCCTCTTGGAGAGGGTTATGAAAACTATGTAACTCGTGATGCTTTTGAAAAAGACGGAAAATACTATTTCTTGGCTTCTGAAATGAACAGTACTCAGGATTTTACAACTGCTATTTTTGAAACAGATGAAAAATTTGAAACATTTAGGAAAGTATTAAGCTTTGATACCCCTTCTTTTGCAAGAAGCTTTGAGATAAACGGTACTTATCTGTATGTTGGTCTCGGTGGTAACGGACGAATTGATAATTTGGGTGATTCAACCGGAAGCAAATACAGCGGTACTATTTACAGAATCGATTTAACTGATCTTATATGATGACAAAAACAGCCTCAAAAGAGGCTGTTTTTATTTGCAGAAAACATGATTTCCAATCGTGAGAATTATAGGTCTGTTTCTTATCCAGGAGGATTTTGCAGTTTTCGGGTTGTAATAATAAATAGCGCCACCAGATGGGTCCCAGCCGTTTATTGCGTCCTGAGCGGCTTTATAGGCGCTGTCGGCAACAGCAACATTAATCTGGCCGTCATACATACAATCAAATGCACCACTTTGATATACAACCCCTGAAATTGTATCAGGGAAAGATGAATGTTCGACTCGGTTGAGTATTACAGCGCCTACTGCAACCTGACCGCGGTAGGTTTCGCCTCTGGCTTCAGCGGAGATTACTCTGGCAAGGAGATTTAAGTTTGAATTACTTGATGAATTACTATTGCTTTTACCGTAGATACCCATCTTAGCAAGCGTATTTTTACCTGCAATTCCATCAGCAGTAAGCCCGTTTTTCCTTTGAAATTTTATAACTGCTGCTTTTGTCTGAGATCCGTAAATTCCGTCAACTGAGCCGTTATAATAGTCCCAGTTTTTTAGTCTTCGTTGAATTTCTTTAACTTCATCGCCGCGCGAGCCGTATTTTGAAAGCGCAATACTTTCAACTGAAAATGAGAATACTATTACAAAACTCAGAAGAAAAGATATTATTTTTTTCATAAAATCACCATTTGTTTTTAAAATTATTAATATTTTTACCAATGTATAATGTTTTATACTATTGACAAATACGAAATATAGTAATAAAATATAAAAAGAAATTTTTTGGAGGAAATTTATGAAAATTTTAGTTTTAGGCGGTGCCGGTTACATCGGCTCACATACAGTAAGTGAATTAATTGATGCGGGTGAAGAGGTAGTTATCGTTGATAACCTTGAAACCGGCCACATTGAAGCAGTTCATCCAAAGGCTGTATTCTATCAGGGCGATATCAGGGACAGAGAATTTATTGACAGTGTATTTGACAAAGAACCTGATATCGACGGTGTAATTCATTTCGCGGCTAACTCATTAGTAGGCGAGAGTATGACAAATCCGCTTAAATATTATGATAATAACCTTAATGGTACAAAAGTTCTTCTCGAGAGCATGGTAGCTCACGGCATTGATAAAATCGTATTTTCATCAACTGCTGCTACATATGGCGAGCCTGAAAGTATTCCGATTCTTGAAAGTGACCGCACAGAGCCGACAAATCCATATGGCGAAACAAAGCTTTCTATGGAAAAAATGATGAAATGGACAGGAGTAGCACATGGACTTCGCTATGTTGCACTTCGTTATTTCAATGCTTGCGGCGCTCATGTAAACGGTCATATTGGTGAGGCCCATAATCCTGAGAGTCATTTAATTCCGCTTATTTTACAGGTTCCGAACGGACAGCGTGAGACTATCAGTATTTTCGGTGACGATTATGATACCAAAGACGGCACTTGTGTACGTGATTATATTCATGTGACCGATCTTGCTCAGGCACATATTCTTGCTATGAAATATCTCGCAGAAGGTAATGAGAGCAATGTATTTAATCTCGGCAATGGCGTAGGCTTTACCGTTAAAGAAGTTATTGAAACTGCCCGTAAAGTTACAGGTCATCCGATTCCTGCGGTTGTTTCACCTCGTCGCGGCGGTGACCCTGCAAAGCTTATTGCTTCAAGTGAAAAAGCAAGAACAGTTCTTGGTTGGAACCCTGAACACGCTGATTTGGAAGAGATTATCCAAACTGCTTGGAACTGGCATAAAAATCATCCAAACGGATTCAAGACAAAATAAATTGTTGACAAATAAGATTTTGTTTGTTAAAATTAATTAAAAGTGTTGATAGAAAAGCTTTTATCATTAAATTCTTTTTAGAGAATATTCCTCTTTGGCTGTAAGGGAATTAAAGATGTTGATAAAAGTACCGCTTCTTGAACTGCCGCCGTATTCAAGGTGGGCCGTAACCTCTGCGTTAAAGAGAAGATAAGGCTTAAGCTTATAACTTAAGTGAATCGGGTGGAACCGTGTTAGAGTTTATGACTTGACACCCCGTTTTTTACGGGTTGTCAGGTCTTTTTTTATTTTAAATGAAAGGAAAAGTAAAAATGATTAAAGTTACTTTAAAAGGCGGCGTTGTAAACGAATACGAAAACGGTATCAGCGTTGCAGAAATCGCAAAATCTATCAGTATGGGTCTGTATAAGGCAGCTTGCGCCTGTACGGTTGACGGTGAGGTTTGCGATCTTAGAACTACTTTAGATAAAGACTGCGAGGTTAATATTTTAACCTTTGATG
>JBGVHY010000021.1:0-6674 GCA_045122755.1 Acutalibacteraceae bacterium
TCTTTTAATTCCGATACGGAAATTTTGAGCGGATTTACTTTCAAGCTCAAACCCTCAAGACCCAAAAATCCCTCTAAAATTTCATCAGCCTCATTACCATACTGGTTATAAAAAAGACTTGCGATATCTTCGCTGACCGAATATTTTACTGATAGGTATTTTACCCTCTCAGTCGGATATTCTATTTTTTTATCATCTCTTAAAAAGCTACGCAAAACGGCATTTACAAAGCCTGAAAGTCCTGAAAAATTTGATCTTCGCACTAACTTTACTGTTTCGTTAACCGCCGCAGAATCAGGAATTTTGTCCATAAAAATCATCTGATAAAGCGCAGTTTCAAGAGCGGCTAAAATAAACGGTTTCAGCTTTTTTATCGGTGTTTTTGAATAACGCGCGATTACATACTGTAAAGTAAGCTTACGCTCTAAAGTGCCGTAAATAATCGTTGTGGCAAGCGCTTTATCACGCGGTTCTAAACCGCTGACATTCAGCAGTTTATCAACAACAATATTAGAATAACCGCCCTCGGTTTCTATTTTTATAAGAGCATTTATCGCTTCTTTTCTTGCATTTGCCATAAAAAATTAATCCCGTCTGTTAGTTCTTCCTAAAATTCTGAGCGCGTAATAAAGGAACATCAAAATCGACTGCATAAGCGCCGCAACGTAAGTAAGCGCCGCCGCTGAAAGCACCTTTTTTGAGCCTTTTAAATCGTAGTCTGAAAATCTGCCTGTGCCTTCGATTGCCGTGAGCGCTCTGCGTGAGGCGTTAAACTCAACAGGCAGAGTAACGAGCTGAAAAATTACAGACAGCGAGAAAACCGCGAGTGCTATATACAAAAGCGGTGTAAAATTTAATACATAACCTAAGATAAGCAAAATCGGGCTGATTCCTGCACCAAAGTTGCAAACAGGCACAAGCGCCGAGCGGATTTTGATAGGTGTGTAACCGACCGCGTGCTGAACCGCGTGACCTGCCTCGTGCGCCGCAATGCCGATTGCAGAAACAGTATTACTGCCGAAAACGCCGTCAGACAGATAAATCGCCATATCCCTCGGGTTAAAATTATCTGTCAAGTTTCCCTGTACTCTGCGTATATCTACATTTGTTATCCCATTTTGACGCAGAATTTCTCTTGCAATATCTGCACCTGTGTAACCCGCGGAATTTTGCACACGGCTGTATTTTGAATAACTGCTCTTAACCTTTGCCTGAGCAAACAGCGCCAGCAACAATCCGGGTATTGCGAACAGATAATAAGTAGGGTCAAAATAGTAGTAAAAAGGCATTTTTATTCAGCTCCTAAAGTTTCAGCGGTGATTTTTTTACCTCTTAAAAAGTCCTCGGTTTTCATTCGTTTTGAGCCTTCAAGCTGAAGCTCGGTGATTTTAAGCGCCTTTTCTCCGCAAGCTACAATAAGCTCTTTTTCCGATTTCAGCACCTTACCGCACTCGCCTTGCTTTTCAACAATTTCAGCCGAGAAAATTTTAAGTATTTTTCCGTCAACCTTAGTGTATGCAACAGGCCATGCATGTAAACCTCTAATTTTGCAATTAATCTCAAATGCGGATTTTGACCAGTCGATAAGACCGTCGGTTTTCTTGATAATCGGCGCGTAAGAAGCCTGCGACTCGTCCTGCTTAATCGGGGTGATACTGTTTTCTTCCAATCCTTTTACTGTATCGATAAGCAGTTTGCCGCCCATTTCTTTTAATCTGTCCCAAAGCTGTTCTACATTTTCTGTGTCGGAAATTTCGGTTTTTGCGGTAAGAAGAATATCGCCTGTGTCCATACCCTCATCGAGCAACATTGTCGAAACGCCTGTTTCACTCTCGCCGCATACGATTGCCCACTGAATAGGTGATGCCCCGCGGTATTTCGGAAGCAACGACGCATGAACGTTGATACAGCCGTATTTCGGTAAATCAAGAACACGTTTCGGCAAAAGTTTTCCGTAAGCTACAACGACGATTAAATCAGGATTTAAATCTTTTAATGTTTCAAAAACCTGATCATCTTTTAAAGTTGTCGGCTGGTAAACAGGTAACCTCAACTCCTCAGCCGCTACTTTCACCTCAGGCGGTGTTAAGATGTGCTTTCTGCCAACGGGCATATCAGGTTTTGTAAACACCGCTGACACATTGTAACCCGCACCGACAAGCGCTCTGAGTGACTCCTCGGCAAAATCAGGCGTACCCATAAAAACTATATTCATAAATTACTCCTCTGTAAGCTTGTTGACTTTATCTAAAAATACCACGCCGTCGAGATGGTCAATTTCGTGGCAGAATGCGCGCGCAAGCAGTTCTGTACCTTTGATTTTAAACTCTTTGCCATATCTGTCCTGAGCTTTAACGGTAACTTTCATAGGACGGGTAACCTCGCCCCATTTACCCGGGAACGAAAGGCAACCCTCATCACCTGTCTGTTCGCCTGATTCCTTAATAATTTCAGGATTTATAAGCTCAATTCTTCCGTCGCCGACATCAATTACGGCAATTCGGCGGAGTATTCCAATCTGAGGTCCTGCAAGACCTACGCCGTTTGCCTCCTGCATTGTTTCATACATATCATCAAGAAGCGCGTGTAACTTTTCATCAAACTTCTCTACAGGGCGGCATTTTTTTCTTAAAACTTCGTCGCCCTCTTTAATAATTTCTCTAATCATATTTTTCACCTTTAAATTATATTTTCCGGATTTATATCGGCAAAAACTGATATATTTTTGAATTTTGCCGTATTCCCTGTTTCTTTAAGTATTTTTAAAATAAGCTCGCGAAAACGCTTACTGTTTTTACATTTTATAATAAGCCTGAAACGGTATTTATTACTGATTTTCGGGATATTGCAAGGGCTGGGTCCTAAGGTTATCACCTTTAAATCATTATACTCAGTTTCTATCCGCTTTTTTAAATTATCAAAAAAGTCATTCGCACAGCCGAGCGTTTTCTCACGGTTTACACCCGAAAAACCTACTACGCACAAATCGCAATAAGGCGGATAAGTTAAGATTTTTCGCTGTAAAATTTCAGTTTCGTAAAAAGCTTCGTAATCCTGTTCGGCGGAGAGCGTAATAATCTCATTATCCGGCGCAATAGTCTGCACAACGGCAGTTCCCTTTTCACTTCTGCCCGAACGTCCGATAACTTGAGTCAGCAGCGAAAAGGTTTTCTCATATCCGCGGAAGTCGTTGCCGTAAAGCAACTGGTCGGCATTGATAACGCCGACTAACGTTACATTCGGAAAATCAAGACCTTTTGCTACCATCTGCGTGCCTATCATAACATCATACTCGCCGTTTTTAAAAGCGGTAAGCTTTTTCTCATGCGAAAATCTTGTCATTGTGGTGTCGGCATCCATTCTAAGAATACGCATTGTCGGGAAGATATTCTGCAATTCCTCCTGAGCTTTCTGAGTGCCGAAGCCTGAAAGACGAACGTTATTTTCACCGCAGATTTTGCATTTATCGGTGTATTCCTCGGAATAACCGCAGTAGTGACACATCATACGATTGTTGGCGGTATGGTAAGTCATAGAAATACTGCAATTCGGACATTGGCGTACCGCACCGCAGTTTGTACAGGTTACAACCACCTGATAGCCTCGGCGGTTGAGCAGTATTATTGCCTGTTTTTTATTATCAAGTGTATCGCGCAGAGCCTCACATAAAACATCGCTGAAAATGCCGAAGTTACCTTTTTTGTACTGTTCTTTCATATTGGCGGTCTGCACTTTAGGAAGCGTTACACTGCCGTAGCGGTTTTTAAGTGTATAGAGCGAGTAAAATCCCGATTTTGCAAGGCTATAGGTTTCAACGCTCGGTGTAGCCGAAGCCATAAGGAATAAGCAGTTGTGATATTTTGCACGGAAACGCGCGATATCGCGCGCGTGAAAACGCGGTGAGCCTTCGGATTTATAAGTATGCTCCTGCTCCTCATCCATTATTATAAGACCGATATTCTCCATCGGCGCGAAGACCGCCGAACGAGTACCGATAGCAATTCTCGCCTCGCCTGATTTCACCCTTTTCCATTCATCGGTACGAGCGCCGAGGCTCATAGCCGAATGGAAAACGGCAATTTTCTTTCCGTAACGACGAGAGAAGATACTCATAGTTTGCGGAGTAAGCGCAATTTCAGGCACCATTACAATGGCATTTTTGCCGCTTAAAATACACTCATCAATCGCGCGCAGAAAAACCTGAGTTTTACCCGAACCTGTAACACCGAAAAGTAGTCCGACATTACCGCCGTTTTTATCGCTCATATCCTTCTTTATGCTTTCAAAGGCTTTTCCCTGCTCATCGGTAAGCGTAATCTCGCTCATTTCGCCTTCATCTGCAATCTCATAAGGCGAGCGCAAAACCTCAGCCTCAAAGCAGGTCAGTCTGCCCTTATTTATCATAGTATTAACGGTTGTCGGCGAAACACCCGTAAAATAAGCAACTTCCTTTACTGATGCGCTGCCACATTCAAGCAAAAATGATGCAACTTTTTTCTGCGTCTGGGTGTATTCGTCCGCGATTTCTTCGTAATTTTCAGCAAGACGCACCATTTTTACCGATGCATCACCTACTCGGCGGACAGCTTTTTCCTGTGACAGGATAATTCCCTGCTCAAGCAGATTATCAAAAATACTCTCGCTTGAAACACCGATGATTTCCATAAGCTTTTTAGCTTTTACCTCGCCCCGTGCATTAAAAAGGCTGTCAACTATCAGGCGTTCATCAGCAGATAAAGCCGACATATCAATCTCGTCATAATCCCGTTTCAGAACAAAAGACTTTACCACCTTTACATTAATGCCAAGCGGTATCATCGGCTTTAGCGCATCATAAAAAGTGCAGAAATATCTGTCAGCCATAAATTGCGCAAGCTTTAGCATTTCATCGGTCACAATCGGCTTTTCATCAAGGATTTTTGATATCGGTTTGATTTTGTCGTCCGTGTTTTCAGTTTCTAAAACACCGACAATAACACCCTGACGTTTTTTATCGCCCTTGCCGAAAGGCACTAAAACGCGCTGACCGACAGCTACGGTTTCGCGCATATTTTCGGGAACGCGGTAGCTAAAAGATTTATCAAAATTTATCGTGGTTTTTTCAGCAAAAACCTGTGCCAAAATAGTTTTTTCCAACCCGTTCCCTCCTTTTTTTAGTTCTTAAAAAGCATCAAAAGTCAGGGCGAAACACCCTGACTTTAAAAGAATTATATTCTGTCTGCGATTTCGTTCATCGCGGTGTTTACAGGCTTTTCTTTTAAAACAGTGCCTTCTTCATCCGCTTTTTCGGAAATATGTCTTGCGCGTTTTGCAATATCAGTTACAAGCTGATATCTGCTTTCATAATTATTAATAAGTTTACCAATCGATGGATTTAGCATCGTCAATCACCTTTCTGTAATTATCTTTCATATTTTCATTTAAAAGAGCATTAGCTCTTATAATTGACTTTAAATCATTAACCGCGGTTTCAAGGTCATCATTATAAAATACATAATCGTATTCAGGTGCAAAGGTTATCTCACGCGCTGCCTGTTTGAGCCTTTTCTCGATTGTTTCAGCGCTTTCTGTTCCGCGTTTCAGAAGTCTGTGTCGGAGTACATCCATAGATGTCGGGAGCATAAACACCATTACCGCTTCAGGCATCTTTTTCTTCACTTTAAATGCACCGTTTACATCAATTTCAAGGATAACATTGTAGCCCTTTTCCATCCATTCAATAACAGGTGCTTTCGGAGTGCCGTAAAAATTGCCTACATACTCGTTATATTCGAGCAACTCTTTTTTATTAATCAATTCCTCAAATTCATCACGCGATATAAAGTGATACTTCTCACCCTCAACCTCGCCTTCGCGCATATCTCTTGTAATTGAAGAGATAGAAAGCTTGATATCATCGCTTGACCTAAGCACTTCTTTTAAAACAGTATCCTTACCGATACCCGAAGGACCTGAAAAAATAAAAAGATTACCTTTGCTCATTTTAACCCTCTTTTGTTTCATTATTTCTTGTTTCGATATCCTGAAGTCCGAGATAACTTAAAACTATATGGTCGGAATCGGTGATAATAACCGATTCGGTTTTTCTGCCTTGCGTTGCATCTATCAGTCTGCCCGACCTTTTCGCCTCAGCGATAATTCGCTTTGCCGGTGCAGAATCAGGAGATAACACCGCAAGAATTTTATCGGAATTAATAAGATTTCCGAATCCTATATTTATAAGCTTCATAGTCTACTCAATATTCTGAATTTGTTCTCTGATTTTTTCAATCTCGGATTTAATTTCAACTACAATTTTGGTAATCTCGATATCCGAGCATTTTGAACCGGTTGTATTTGCCTCGCGGTTCATTTCCTGAACCAAGAAATCAATCTTTCTGCCGACAGACTCCGAGGAATTAACCATAGTTTTAAGCTGTTCGATATGGCTTTTAAGTCTTACAGTTTCTTCATCAACTGCAACCTTATCAGCAAAAATCGCGGTTTCGGTTAGCAATCTCTGCTCGTCTACCTTAACGTCGCCGAGCAGTTCGCGCATCTTTTCTTCAAGTCGCTTGCGGTAAGCTTTTACCGACTCAACCGATTTCTCCTCAACCTGTGCTACATATCCTAAAATCGTATCACAACGGGATACAATGTCGTTTTTAAGCTTTTCGCCTTCTGTTTCACGCATA
>JBGVHY010000022.1:0-8461 GCA_045122755.1 Acutalibacteraceae bacterium
TAAACATCAACAACAGAATAAACAGGGAAGCCAAATTCATCAGCAATTTCCTGCATAGCTGATTTTTCGGTCTGGCCTTTTTCTTTTCTGTCAACCATTACGAAAACTGCGGCAATTTTAGTGCCTTCAAGCTTTGAAAGTATAGCCATACTTTCGCGAATAGCAGTACCTGCGGTGATAACGTCCTCAACGATAACGATTTCTTCGCCTGCTGCAGGTTTGTAGCCTACGAAAACGCCGCCTTCGCCATGGTCTTTTTCCTCTTTACGATTGAAGAAGAAAGGACAGTCAAGACCTTGCTTAGAAAGTGCGATTGAAGTAGAAACCGCAATTGAAATACCTTTGTAAGCAGGACCGTAAAGAACGGTTTTCTTGTTACCTACCTTTTCAAGATAAGCCTTGGTATAAAACTCGCCGAGACGGGCTATCTGGTCACCTGTTTTAATATCGCCTGCATTGATGAAATAAGGAATTTTTCTTCCTGATTTAGCAGTGAAATCGCCGAATTTCAAAACGCCTGCGCTTTCTAAAAACTGAATAAATTCTCTCTTGTAGCCTTCCATTTTTCTATTCCTCCTATAAATTATCCTATAAATTCCTCGCAGCATCTGTTATAAGCCGCAACAGGGTCAGCCGCTGCAGTAATAGGTCTGCCTACAACAATGTAATCTGAACCGATTTCTTTAGCTTGTGCAGGAGTCATAACTCTAACCTGGTCGCCAATGTCGCCATCAGCAAAACGAACGCCCGGAGTTACTGTGAAGAACTCATCACCGCAGGTTTCGTGAACCTTTGCGGCTTCAAGCGGTGAGCAAACAACGCCGTCAAGACCTGAATCTTTAGCGCAAAGTGCATAGTGCATAACAACCTTGTCGATAGGTTCTTTGATAAGCAAATCGCTTTCCATTCTTTCCTGACTTGTTGAAGTAAGCTGTGTTACAGCGATAAGAAGCGGACGGGTACCGTCTTCACGTGTAAGCCCCTCAATTGCAGCTTCCATCATAGTAGATGTACCAGCTGCGTGAAGGTTGCACATATCAACGTCAAGGCGAGACAAAACAGCCATTGATTTTTTAACCGTGTTAGGAATGTCGTGGAGCTTGAGGTCTAAGAATATTTTATGACCTCTCTCTTTGATTTCTCTTACAATCTGTGGACCTTCAGCATAGAAAAGCTCCATACCGATTTTAATGAAAGGTTTTTTACCCTCGAATTTATCTAAGAAGTTCATTACCTCGTCTTTGCTTGAAAAGTCGCAAGCAATAATTACGTCTTTACCCATTAGTGTGCTCCTCCTATAATATCTTTTAAATTTTTAATTCCGTATTTATCCATAGCCTGTGGCAACTGTGCAATAATATCTTTGCAAACAAACGGGTCAACAAGGTTTGCCGCACCGATTTCAACCGCAGTAGCACCTGCGAGCATCATTTCAATAACGTCATCGGCTTTTGAAACACCGCCCATTCCGACAATCGGAATATTGACTGCTTCATAAACCTGATAAACGCATCTGAGCGCAACAGGGAAGATAGCGCTACCCGAAAAACCTCCCATTTTGTTAGCGATAACAGGCTTTTTAGTTCTAAGGTCAATTCTCATACCGAGTAAAGTATTGATAAGACTGATACCGTCAGCTCCTGCTTCTTCGCAAGCCTTTGCGATAGATGCAATATCAGTAACATTCGGTGATAGCTTGATAATTACCGGCTTAGTTGTAACCGCTTTGACCGCTCTTGTTACCTCAGTAGCCGCCTCTGGCGAAGTACCGAAACTCATACCGCCGCCGTGAACGTTAGGACAGCTTACATTTACTTCAAGCCAGCCTACTTGGCTTTCCTTGTCGAGTTTCTCGCAAGTATAAGCATAATCTTCAACTGAAAATCCGCTTACATTTGCCATAACTTTTTTATTAAAACATTCTTTAAGCTTAGGAAGCTCCTCAGAAATTACCTTTTCAACGCCGGGATTCTGCAAGCCTACTGCGTTAATCATACCGTTTGGTGTTTCAGCAATTCTTGGTGTAGGGTTGCCAAAACGAGGGTCGCGAGTAGTACCTTTAAAAGAGAAAGTACCAAGGCAGTTTATATCATAAAGCTCTGCAAACTCGTAACCAAAACCAAAAGTGCCGCTTGCAGGGATAATCGGGTTGTCCATATCTAATCCGCAGAGCTTTACTGCTAAACGATTGTCTACCATACGATTACCTCCCTTTCAAGCACAGGTCCATCTTTGCAAATTCTAATATTTTTATACTTAGTTTTGCAGGAGCAACCCATACAAGCACCGAATCCGCAACCCATTCTTTCTTCAAAACTGTACTGACCGCTTCCTTTTGCAATGTTTTCAATTGCTTTGAACATCGGAAGAGGTCCGCAGGTGTAAAAATAAGAATAATCAAGGTCGCACAAAACGTCTGTTACAAAACCTTTTTTGCCGTAAGAGCCGTCAGCAGTTGTAACGTAAACAGTTGCACCAAGAGCCTTAAATTCTTCTTCATAAAAAACATCGTCTTTAGAATTAAAACCTAAAATAACGGATACTTTTTTGTTTTCAGTTATTAACTTTTTACAAAGATTAAACATTGGCGGAACGCCGACACCGCCGCCGATAAGTACAGGATTTTCACCGGATTTTGAAGTGTCAAAACCGTTGCCGAGAGCCACTAAAATATCTAGCTTTAAGCCGACAGGCATTTTTGACATTTCTTCAGTGCCTTTACCTACAACCTTGTAGATAATGGTGATGGTTTTATCATCATAATCACAGATTGAAATAGGTCGGCGAAGGTAATAGCCTTCGATTTTTATGTTGATAAACTGGCCCGGCGCGGTGATATCTGAAGTATCACCGCAAAGCACCATTTTATATATGTCTTTTGCAATACACTCATTCGAGAGTATATCAAAATATAACTGTTTCATTTTGTTTTTCCTTATTTGTTGATAGGGCTGATGCCGAAAGTAGTTTCTTCAAGTACATCAATAAGAACCTTAACTGTATCAAGCGAAGTGAAGATTGTTATGTTATTCTCAACTGCGCAACGGCGGATTTCATAACCATCTGATTCACCGTAAACAGAGTTCATATCTCTTGTGTTGATAACATAAGAAACATAGCCCTGACGCATTGAGTTAAGAATATCATCGCTGCCTTCGCTTATCTTACCGCGTTCGCGGGTTTTGATACCATGCTCACGAAGGAAGTTGGCAGTACCTTTTGTAGCTTCGATATTAAAGCCCATATTATAGAATCTGCGGACAATCGGAAGTGCCTCTTCTTTATCATTATCAGCAACTGTTACAAATAATGTACCGTAGTTTACAACCGACATACCCGATGCCTGAAGTGCTTTATAAAGCGCACGGCTTAAAGATTTATCATAACCGATTGCTTCACCGGTTGATTTCATTTCAGGTGAGAGGTAAGCATCAAGTCCTGAAATCTTTGAGAATGAGAATGAAGGAACTTTTACATACCATTTTTCTTTCTCTTTAGGGTAAAGCTCTGTGATACCCTGCTCTTTAAGTGTCTTACCCATAATAACAAGAGTAGCAATATCAGCAAGGCTGTAGCCTGTTGATTTTGAGAGGAACGGAACAGTTCTTGATGAACGTGGGTTAACCTCGATAACGTAAACATCTTCGTTTTTGTCAACGATGAACTGAATGTTGTAAAGACCTACGATACCGATACCAAGACCGAGTTTTTTAGCATAGTCAAGGATAGTATCTTTAACTTTCTGGCTTACAGAGAAGGTAGGATAAACGCTGATAGAGTCACCTGAGTGAACACCTGTACGCTCAACAAGCTCCATAATGCCCGGTACAAATACATCTTTACCGTCGCAGATAGCATCAACTTCTAATTCTTTACCTACTATATATTTATCAACGAGTACCGGCTGGTCTTCGTTAATAGCAACCGCTGTTTTAAGGTATGCTTTGAGTGCATCATCAGAGTTTACAATCTGCATTGCTCGACCACCAAGAACGTAAGAAGGACGAACAAGAACAGGATAGCCGATTTCGTTAGCAACCTTGATACCATCTTCGATATTAGTAACTGCCTGACCTTTCGGCTGAGGAATGTTAAGCTCTTTCATAATTTTCTCGAAAGAGTCACGATTTTCAGCCTTTTCAATAGCTTCGCAATCAGTACCGATAATTTTTACACCGTTTTTGTGAAGTGAATCAGCAAGGTTAATAGCTGTCTGACCACCGAGAGAAGCGATAACACCGTAAGGCTTCTCAAAGTCAATGATGTTCATAACATCTTCGGTTGTGAGCGGCTCAAAATAGAGCTTGTCCGAACAAGTGTAGTCAGTAGATACTGTTTCAGGGTTATTATTGATTATAATAGCCTCGTAGCCGTATTCTTTGATAGTCTGGATAGCGTGAACTGTTGAGTAATCAAACTCTACACCCTGACCGATACGGATAGGACCTGCACCGAGAACGATGATTTTCTTTTTATCAGTAAGGCGTGAAGCATTCTCGCCTGTGTATGATGAGTAAAGGTAAGCAATATATTTGCCTGTGTGAAGTGTATCGACCATTTTAAAGATAGGTGTAATACCATTTTCTTTTCTTGTCTTATAAATTTCGCTTTCCTCTGTTTCCCAGAGTCTTGCGATAAATTTATCCGAGAAGCCCATCACCTTAGCGGCTTTGAGTGTCTGCGCATCGCCCTTGTTTGCGCTAAGAGTATTCTCCATATCAACAATACGTTTGATGCACTCTAAGAAGATATCAGTAATCATTGTTACTTCGTGAAGTTTCTCGAGAGATACACCAAGACGGATTAACTGAGCGATAGCATAGATGTTATCATCTCTGAAACTGCTGATATAATCGAGCAATTCAGTTTCACTCATATTATCGAATTTAGGAAGATGAACATGGCAAACGCCTGTTTCAAGTGAACGAACTGATTTTAAGAAACACTCATCAAGTGTTGAGCCGATACCCATAACTTCGCCTGTAGCTTTCATCTGTGTGCCGAGTGTGTTCGGAGCAGATGCAAACTTATCAAATGGGAAACGTGGGAATTTTGCAACAATATAGTCAAGGCTTGGCTCAAGTGCTGCGGTACCTCCTGCAACCGGAATATCCTCAAGCGCCATACCTACCGCGATTTTTGCAGTAACGCGTGCAATCGGATAACCGCTGGCTTTAGAAGCGAGCGCTGATGAACGCGATACACGAGGGTTAACCTCGATAAGATAATATTCGCTGGTTTCAGGATTAAGTGCAAACTGAACATTACAACCGCCGCAGATTGCGAGCTTGCGGATAATTTTGATTGCGCTGTCATTAAGCATTTTAAGGTCGTGGTCGTTGAGCGAAAGAATCGGTGCTACAACGAGCGAGTCACCTGTATGAACACCGACAGGGTCAATGTTTTCCATACCGCAGATGGTGATAGCCTTGTCGTTTGAGTCACGCATAACTTCAAATTCGATTTCTTTGTAACCCTTAACGCTCTTTTCAATAAGAACCTGATGAACAGGGGAGAGCTTGAATGCGTTTGTACCGACGCTAACAAGTTCTTCTTCATTGTAAGCAAAACCGCCGCCTGTACCGCCGAGCGTAAATGCAGGACGAAGAACAACAGGATAGCCGATTTCTTTTGCCGCCTCTTTAGCTTCTTCAAGACTGTAAGTAATTTTTGAAGGTATTGTCGGCTCGCCGATTTCCTCACAAAGCTCTTTGAAAAGCTCTCTGTCCTCAGCGCGTTCAATACTTTCAGATGATGTACCTAAAAGTTCAACCTGACACTCTTTCAAAACACCTTTTTTCTCAAGCTGCATAGCAAGGTTAAGACCTGTCTGACCGCCGATGCCCGGGATAATAGCATCAGGACGCTCATAGCGGATGATTTTTGCAACATATTCAAGTGTAAGCGGTTCCATATAAACCTTGTCAGCCATAGTGGTATCAGTCATAATAGTAGCCGGGTTTGAGTTGCAGAGAATTACCTCGTAGCCTTCCTCACGAAGAGCTATACAAGCCTGTGTACCTGCATAGTCAAACTCAGCAGCCTGTCCGATGACGATAGGACCTGAGCCGATTACAAGAATTTTTTTAATATCAGTTCTTTTAGACATTTAATTGTCCTCCTTATAAAATTTCTATAAACACTGTCAAGGCTTTCACTTGAACAGAAACTAACTAAATTAATTTTTTTGCCAGACGATTTTTCCGTCAACCATTGTCATTACGCACTCACCGTAAATTTCTGTGCCGCTGAACGGTGTGCTTCTACCTTTTGTAAGGAAGGTTTCCGGGTTAACAGTAGTCTTTTTATTCATATCCCAGATGGTAAGGTCAGCTTTTTTGCCAACACGGATTCCGCCTTCTAGCGAGAATCTTCGTTTCGGCTCGCAATGGAAAAGCTGAACAAGTCGTTCAAACGGGAGTATGCCCGTTTTTACAAGATAGGTGTAAAGCAGAGGGAAGGCACATTCAAGACCTACAACGCCCATCGCAGAACCTTTGAGCCCTTTTGATTTTTCCTCAGCTGAGTGAGGTGCGTGGTCAGTTGCTATCATATCAATAGTACCGTCTTTCAATCCCTCAATAAGTGCAAGCCTGTCCTCTTCAGAGCGGATAGGCGGGTTCATTTTAAATCTGCCGTCCTCTTGTAACATACTGTCATTTAAAAGCAAGTATGTCGGCGAGGTTTCGCAGGTGATATCTAAACCGTCTGCCTTAGCTTGTCTGATTAAATCAACGCTTTCTTTGGTGGAAATATGGCAAACGTGATAAGCGCAACCTGTTTTGCGGATAAGCTCAATATCGCGCGCGATAGGACCGTATTCACTCTCTGAGCAAATACCCTTGTGACCGTGCGCTTTTGCGTACTGCCCGTCGTGGATATATCCGCCGAAAAGCAATGAGTTATCCTCGCAATGCGCTACTATTATCTTGCCCAACTCTTTGGCTTTTTTCATAGCTGAAATCATCATTTCTTCCGACTGCACACCTCTGCCGTCATCGGAAAACGCGCAAACGTAAGGAGCCAGCTCATCCATATCAGAAAGCTCCTTGCCGTTTTCTCCTTTGGTAATTGAGGCATAAGGCTTAACTCTTACATTAGCGTCTTTCTCAATTATATCAAGCTGAACTTTTAAGTTCTCATAAGTATCAGGAACAGGATTTAAGTTCGGCATCGAGCATACATAGGTGTAACCGCCGTGCGCTGCGGACATAGTACCACTTGCAATTGTTTCTTTATAAAAAAATCCCGGCTCTCGAAGATGAACATGCACATCGATAAAACCGGGAAAAATAATCATATCCTTGCAATCAATAACGGTTGCGTTAGAGTCGATAATATTTTCGGAAATGTCAAAAAAACTACCGTCCTTAACGAAAATATCTGCCCCTTGGAATTTACCCTGCATGAAAAATTTTGCGTTTTTAAGGATGTAGTTCATTTCCAAAAATCCTCTCTTAATATTAAATTTATAAGTGAATTTTGCTTTTCAATCTATTATATCACAAATGTCAAAAATGTCAATAAGAAATTAAAGGAATTTGAAAGAAATTTTTTTAATTGATTTATATTAAATGTACTGTAATCTTTTTATTAAGCTTCTTACATTTTTTGATTACATATTCTGTACCTTTTGATTTTCCATCCCAAAATGCTATTACTTCGTCTGAGTATTCAATTATTTTATTATTTCTTTTCAAAGGTGCGGCTTGCGAATATTTTTCGTATTCTGGTAAGAATACGGTTAATCTTAAATTATTATTTTCTGCATACTTAGTCGCGAGAGTGTCAATTCCTTTAGCACCACCTGAAACGATTTCTGTAACAGATTTTGGGATATATTTCGATAAATCTACTTTTGTAAGATTTCTTGAACCTATTATTGCAATTTTCATAGTTAGTTTACTCCTTTATAGGCAATGCGTTGCCTATATGGTATCACACATTGCCTACTTTGTCCAGTGCTTTTGGATATTCTAATTGTAGAATAACAAAGGTGGAGTCTTGATTATGAATACAGTAACTGCTATAAAAAATAGAATTTTACAATTATGTGGAGAGAAAAATATAACAATCAATAAATTAGCAAATATTTCTGCTTTACCGCCGTCGTCTGTAAAAGCAATTTTATATGGTAGAAGTCATAATCCTAAAATTCTTACTATAAAAATGATTTGTGACGGTCTTGATATTACTCTTGCTGAGTTTTTTGACACAGATGAGTTTAATAATTTAGAACAGGAAATTCAGTAATCTTCCTTAAATGTAAAAAAGTCAGGTCTTTTGACCTGACTTTTTCTATGTAGAAGTGTTGTTGTAGACAATCCGCCCTGCGATTTGCTTTTTTATATCTCTTTCAACATTTTATATAACAAATTCACAGGTAAACCGACTACGTTGAAATAATCACCGTCAATTTTGCGGATAAATACGCTCGCTTTACCTTGTATGCCGTAACTGC
>JBGVHY010000023.1:0-16388 GCA_045122755.1 Acutalibacteraceae bacterium
CTGTTTCAATATCAGCAGGAATTTTGGTTTTCATAGCAATTTCAAGGTCATAACCCGAAAGAATAAGCTCGTTACCGTTGGTTCTTATTAAAATACCTTCTAAAGTAGCAAGCGATGATTTTGATGTAACTGCACGTTGTACATTACTTACTGCGCTTGACAAAAGCGCTGTTTCACAAATAAATTTCATTTTTTTCTCCTTTTTTATTCACAATCATTTAAAGATTAATAAAATTCTAAAGTTAATTAAGCTTACGACAGCTGTTTAATAACTTAAAGCTTTTTTTCACAATCATTTATAGATTTATAAAATTTTAAAGTTAATATATTTTTGATAGAAGTTAAAAGCATCTTTAATTAGAATTACTATTGTTAAAGATTTTAGTGTTATGATGATTTTTTTCAAAAAATTATTTTAAAACGCAACCTAACATTATATTAATTTTTAGTAATAATAGTAGGGGGTGTCAAGAGTGTTAAAAACTCGCGGATTGCTTTTGTGGTATGAATTTTTTTATCATATCTTCAATGTTAAAAATTTTTGAAAAAAGTCAAAGTCTAAAAATTCTTAAAACTTTTCAACACTCATTAACAAATTTTTAAATGTTGAAAATATAAAAACTTGTTAATTTTATTCACCATCATTATTCACTTAAATAGAATTTTAAAGTTTACCGAGCTTACTTTACCTGATTGATAACTTAAAGCTTTTTTCACCATCATTATTTGCTTAAATATAATTTTAAGTTTATTGAGCTTACTTTACCTGATTGATAACTTAAAGCTTTTTTCACCATCATTATTTGCTTAAATATAATTTTAAGTTTACTGAGCTTACTTTATAAACAAATAATTTTAAGATATAATTTACCGATTGTTGTTGTAAGCTCAGTCAGCTTTATTAAATTATTATGCAATAAATGATGATAAGTGCCCGGCAGGGCTCCTGCCTAAATGATGGTATGTGCCGGCAGTCTCCTGCTTATTTATTAGTTAGGTTTTTCATTATATTTGAAATCTTTTTATTCTCGTTATCATCTGTTTCGCAGAGATTAGCGATATTATCGCAGGAATAAAGCACAGTTGCGTGATTTTTTCCAAACTCCTTACCGATTGATTTATAAGGCATATCGGTAATCTGTCGGATAATATACATAGAAACTTTTCTAGCATGAGTAATATCGGCATTTTGTTTCTTTGAGAAAATATCCTCAATCGAAACATTGTAAGCCTTTGAAACCTCACTAACAACCTTCTGAATAGTAACAGGCTGTGGAAGGTCATCACGTTTAATATCTCTGATTGCGCCTTCAACAACTGAAAGCGAAATATTATCATAAATAAGCGAATAAGCTTGAAGCTTTTTAACAACGCCTTCCAATTGACGGATATTACATTTAACGTGATCAGCTACATAAGTGATAATTTCCTCATCAAGGTCAAAATTCATCAGCTGAGCCTTACGCTTGATAATACCAACCCTTGTTTCATACTCAGGCGGCTGAATATCCGCAATAAGACCAGCCTCAAAACGGCCTACAAGACGGTCAGATAACGATACAATATCCTTAGGCGGTCTATCAGAAGTAAGAACGATCTGTTTTTGGTTATTATAAAGGTCATTAAAAGTATTAAAAAATTCTTCTTCAGTTGATTCCTTACCTGAAATAAACTGAATATCGTCAATAAGCAGAACATCAGCGGTACGGTATTTATCACGAAGCTTTTGTGTAGTACCGTTATGAATAGAGTAAATTACCTCATTTGTAAAAGCCTCGCAGGTAACAGAAATAATCTTTTTATCAGGAAAATTCTCCTTAATCTTCTTTGAAATTGCTGAAAGAAGATGAGTTTTACCGAGTCCCGAGTTACCCCAGATGAAAAGAGGATTATAAATAACATCTTTATTTTCAGCAACTGCAAGTGACGCCGCATGAGCAAAGCGATTTGAAGAACCAACTATAAAAGTATCAAATGTATAATCGTATTGAGCCGAGGTATCAACAAATTTGATAGGTGAAACCGGCGCATCAGCTTCAGTTCTTATGCTGATTTTAACAGGAAACTTGAGTACCTCTTCAAAAGCCTCTTCCAAAACGACTTTAAAATTTTCAAGAATAATTTGTTTTTGAAAATTAGTTTTTATAAATAAAATTGCCTCGTTGCCTTCCATCTTCTGAAATGAAAGAGCGGAAATCCAAGCATTAAAGCTTGCCTCACTTACTTTAGTCTTACAGTACTTGCATATTTCCTGCCAAACTTCATTAATTGATTCCATTTATTTTTCACACTCCCGATATTTTTTATATTAAAAATTGCCGTAAATTTTAAATGATTAAAATTTTTAACACCTTACATTAATATTGTTAAAAATGTATCCAATCTATTTTATCATAAATATTAAAAATTTTCAATAGTTATTTATATATATATTAATATATATTTATAAGTCATAATGTGGCATTTACTAGATATTGTGGACAAGCTTTTTTAATTCCACAATTGTGATTTTTTTCTGTGGAATTATAGAAAAAAAGTGTTGACATAACGGGACAAATAGTATATAATTCTAAAATGATTTGAATACTTTTATTATGGATTTTTCTGTGACCACGAACTACTTATGAAGAAAAAAACTAATAAAGGATTAAAATAAAAAATATTAAAGAAAGGTGAGAGAATAATGTTAAGAACATTTCAACCAAAGAAATTGCACGGAAAAAAGGTGCATGGTTTCAGAAAGAGAATGGCTGATAAAAACGGCCGTAAAGTTTTAGCACGCAGAAGAGCTAAAGGAAGAAAGAAACTCTCTTACTAATTTTAAGGTTTGGGAAAAACAGTGTCTTTGTTTGTCACAATTAAGGAAAACAGGGATTTCAGAAGACTTTACAGACAATCCGCATCATTTGTCGCTCCTGCGTTGGTAGTTTATTTTAAAGAAACCCGCGCGGGTTTTTCTCGCTTAGGAATAACTGCGGGTAAAAAAGTAGGCGGGGCGGTTCAGCGAAACCGTGCAAAGCGTGTTATAAGGGAAGCTTACAGAGCTTTGCTTCCCCGTTTCAATAAAAATGTTGATATGGTAATAGTAGCACGCGCGAAAGCTTCAAGAGTGAAAAGTGATGTTGTTATTGCAGAACTTGAAAACCTTTTAAAAAAAGCGAATTTGATTGATTAGTCGGTAGCACCGACTTACTATATGCTAATTTGCTTGCATTATTTTTAAAGCTTGCCACACGCGTTAACTTCTCTTATATCATTTTGAGAGAAACGAGTGTAGTTAAAGAATTTTAAAAAGGAATTCATATGAAACACATATTAATCTTTTTAGTAAAGTGTTATAAAAAGTTGATATCCCCATTATTTAAGCCCTGCTGCAGATTTTATCCTACTTGTTCGCAGTATGCAATCGAAGCTTTGCAGCTTCATGGTGCAGTAAAGGGAACATATCTTTCAGTAAGGCGTATCTTAAGATGTAATCCTTTTTGTCCGGGCGGCGCTGACCCTGTTCCACCTAAGATTAGTTATAAAAAACCAAAATAGAATATTAAAACGAGGATTTTGTAAATGGATTTTTTAATTAAGCCTTTTTCATGGCTTTTGGAAATTCTGTGTAATACATTTCACAGCTATCCAATCGCAATCATTGTATTTACAGTAATTGTAAACGTAGCATTAGTTCCGTTTAATATCAAACAGCAGAAGAATATGGCTAAACAGGCTCGTCTTCGTCCAAAGCTTGAGGCTTTAAAAGAAAAATGCGGTGATGATAAAGTAAAATATCAGAACGCAATGACCGAGCTTTACCAGAAAGAAAACATCAGCCCTACAGGCGGATGTTTACCTATGGTTATCCGTCTTGCTATCATTATGATGGTTTATTACGGCTTGCTTGATATTCTTAATATCACCACTAATGCTGCCGGCGAAAGAGTTATGGGTGAATCATCAGTTCCAGCTGCTTATTTTAATCTGTTTGGACTTGACCTTCGTATGTCACCTCATTTCTCAACCGACATTATCGGTATGCTCACAAGAGACTTTACATGGGTTATTCCGATTTTGTGTTTTGCCGCTCAGATGATGTCTATGCTGATTTCAAATCGTCAGCAGTCTAAAAACAATCCTCAGGCAGCTAACGGACAGGACGGTTGTATGAAATCAACTATGTTACTTATGCCTGTAGTTTCGCTTGTTTTCACATTCCAGGTAACCTGCGCATTAGGTTTTTATTGGATTTTCTCAAGCATCATCAATACAGTAATTACATTAGTAGTAAATCATTTTTATTCTGCGGATAAAATTCTTGCGAGAGAAATGCTCGAAGAAGGAAAGGCTCGCAGAAACAAAGAAAAGAGTATTATTGAAAAGGCTGAGTAAGCCGATTTTGAAAGGAAAAATATAAATGATAATTGAAGCTATTGCTACCGGCAAAACTCTTGTTGAAGCACAGGAAGCAGCAGTTTCTCAGCTCGGCGATGTTGGCAATGCCAATATCGAATTTGAGATTCTTGCTCATCCGAAGCCGAAGACTTTAGGTCTTTTCGGCGGAAGCGATGCAAAAGTCAGAGCTTATGCCGAAGTGCCTGATGCAAAGCCAAAGGCTGAAGCGAAAGCACCTAAAAAAGAAAAGAAATCTGTTAAAAAAGAAACAGAAGAGAAAAATGAAACAACTAAAAAAGAAGTTGTAAAAAGCGCAGTTATGACTGCTGAAAATGAGAAAAAGGTTGTTGCATATCTTACTTCAATTCTTGAGAATATGGGAGTTCAGAATGTAAAAATTGAGCTTTCAGTTGAAGAAGACGGCACAAGAATCAACTTTGACGGTGATAAACTTGGTGTTGCAATCGGAAGAAAAGGTGAAACACTTGACGCTATCCAGCATCTTGTTTCACTCGTTGCAAACAAAGGTCAGGACGACTATGTAAGAGTTACCCTTAATCCGGGCGGATACAGACAGAAACGTGAAGAAATTCTTGTTTCGCTTGCACAGAAGAGTGCTCAGAAAGCTATTAAGTTCAATAAGAATGTAATTCTTGAAGCAATGAATTCTTATGAGCGTAGAATTATTCATAACGCAGTTCAGGAAATTGAAGGTGTTATGAGCTGGTCAATCGGTGAGAATGACCACAGACGTGTTGTTATCGGAACTTCAAAGGACAATAAACCTTTCAGAGAAAACAATCGTCGCGGTGGTTACAACAGAGGCAGAAGTAATAACAGAGGCGGTTATGGCCGCGGCAGAAAGCCTTCGCAGACTGTTAATAAAACACCTGACAGAGCACCTAAATCCGATAGCGAAAATATGCCGCTTTACGGTGTAATAAAATAAAAGTAAAAGCCACCTTTAAGGTGGCTTTTTGTGTGACAAATTCAAATTAATATAAAACACAAAAAAGACGTGGATAAAACCCACGTCTTTTTTAGTTAATTACATATCAGCTTTGATCTGTTCAATACAACTACGGCAAACGCCTTTAGTATTGAATTCTCTAACATCATCGATGCTTCCGCAAATTGCACAAGCCGCGCTGCTCTTCTCAAGGATGATTTTGTTACCCTCTACATGAATGAGCAATGGTGTGCCGGTAGGAATTGTTAAGTGTCTTCTGATTTCTTTCGGAAGAGTAATTCTACCTAATTCGTCTAAACATCTCTGAACGCCTGTAGATGCCATAAGCTTGTCCTCCTCTACTTTGTAAAATAACTATTCGCATTAAACAATTCTGCAACATAATTATAATAGCACATTATCGTGCGAAAGTAAAGACTTTTTGTAAAGAAAAAATGAATTTTGTGGAAATATTACAAAAAAGGACAAAAATTGTAGGTAAAAACCCTAATATAATGCTCAAATTTGCTAATTTTACATCATTTTGCACAAATAACCAAATAAACGGCATTGAAAAACCTAAATTGTTTCACGTGAAACAATTTTAAAAAAACGCAAAATTGCACTTTAAATTTGCGCTAGGATATGATATACTAGTATTGCTTTTGAAAATACGTTTTAATAAATAAAGCCACATTTTACGTGACAGAGATGATTTATAAAAGTATAAGGAGCTTTTTGATGGGAAAAATAATTGCAATTGTAAATCAAAAAGGCGGAGTCGGCAAGACAACAACATCTGTAAATCTGACCGCGGCTCTCGGTGCTAGAAATAAAAAGTGCCTTTTGGTTGACATTGACCCTCAGGGCAATTCAACAAGCGGTTACGGAATCCAGAAGAAGTCAATTGAAAAATCGTCTTATGATTTATTGATAGGAAGCGCTTCATCAGGGGAAGCGGTTATGAAAACAAATTACAAAAAGGTTGATATAATCCCTGCAAATATCAATCTTTCGGGGGCTGAGGTCGAGCTTGTTGATATGAATGAGCGTGAGTCCTCACTTAAAAAAGCGCTCGCTGACCAAAGAGAAAATTATGATTTTATAATTCTTGATTGCCCACCTTCACTCGGGCTTATCACAATAAATGCGCTTTGCGCGGCAGATACTTTGCTTGTGCCAATTCAATGCGAATATTACGCACTCGAAGGACTTTCACAGCTGATGAACACAGTCCGCAGTATCAAGCGCCTGTACAATCCACGACTTGATATTGAAGGCGTATTGCTTACAATGTACGACGGCAGATTAAACCTTACCCAGCAAGTTGCGGCAGAAATCAAAAAATTCTTCCCGAAAAAGGTTTTCGGCACAACAATACCTAGAACGGTAAGAATTTCGGAAGCACCGAGCTTTGGCGAACCGATTCTTTATTATGATAAGCGTTCAAAAGGCGCTGATGCGTACAACGCACTTGCTAAAGAACTTATAAAAAATAATAAATAGGAGTTGATATAATGGCGAAAAAATCAGGACTCGGCAGAGGCTATGAAGCACTGATGAGCGATAACGCAACCGAGCAGTCAAATGCCGTTGAAATGCGTATCGATGAAATCGAGCCAAACCCCGAACAGCCGAGAAAAAACTTTGACCGCGCCGCGTTGGATGAGCTTGCGGATAACATAAAACAATACGGTCTTATCCAGCCGATTGTTGTAAGACCGACAATTATGGGAACATATCAGATTGTAGCGGGCGAGCGCCGTTGGCGTGCGTCGATGCAGGCAGGACTCAAAACTGTACCTGTAATCATCAAAGAGCTTGACGATGCCCAGACTATGGAGCTTGCGATAATCGAAAACCTCCAGCGTGAGGATTTAAATCCGATTGAAACCGCAAAAGGCTTTAAAGCGTTGATGGATTCATTTAAATTTACGCAGGAAGAGGTTGCCGAAAAAGTCGGCAAATCGCGTTCGGCAGTCGCAAATGCGTTAAGACTTTTGGAACTTGGTAAATACGTTATTTACGTTGAAAATGGCACAATCTCCGCAGGGCACGCAAGAGCAATGCTTCCGCTTGAAGACGATATGCGCGAAGTTGCGGTTGAAATGATAAAACGCGGAGCAACTGTGCGTGATATTGAGGCACTTTCAAAGAAAAAGCCTCAAAAAAGCGGAGAAACCGAGAAAAAAGCGGTTATTCGACCTACTTATTATAAGGAAGTTGAGTTGTCACTTAAATCCGAACTCGGCAGAAAGGTCGAAATTAAGGAAGACAAAAACAAATGCACACTTACCATTGATTTTTACGGTGAGGAAGATTTAAAAGAACTTATTAAAACACTTTTTAAATAAAGAGAGGAAATAAATAATGATTGATATAAGATTTTTACGCGAAAATCCTGATGTTGTAAGACAGAACATCAAAAACAAATTTCAGGAACACAAATTACCGTTAGTTGACGAGGCTATGGAGCTTGATGTTAAGAAAAGAGATGCTCAGGCAGAGGCTGATTCACTTCGAGCTGAGAGAAACAAAACATCTAAGCAGATCGGTATGCTGATGGGTCAGGGTAAAAAAGACGAGGCTGAGGAAGTTAAGAAAAAAGTAGGCGAATATGCCGCAAGACTCGCTGAGATTGAAGTTCTTGAGAAAGAATACGACGAGAAACTCACCGAAGTTATGATGAAAATTCCTAATATTATTGATGAAAGCGTGCCGATTGGAAAAGATGACAGCGAAAATGTTGAAATCGAACGTTTTGGTGAGCCTGTAGTACCTGATTTTGAAGTGCCTTATCATACAGATATTATGGAGAAATTCAATGGTATCGACCTTGATTCTGCAAGAAAAGTTGCCGGTAACGGTTTTTATTATCTTATGGGTGATATCGCCCGCCTTCATTCGGCAGTTATCTCTTACGCGCGCGATTTTATGATTAACCGCGGCTTTACTTACTGCGTTCCGCCTTTTATGATTCGTTCAAATGTTGTTTCGGGCGTTATGTCTTTTGAAGAAATGGACGCAATGATGTACAAAATTGAGGGTGAGGACCTTTACTTAATCGGCACATCGGAGCATTCTATGATTGGTAAGTTTATTGATACTTTAAACCCTGAGGAAAGCCTTCCGTACACTCTTACATCATATTCACCTTGTTTCCGTAAGGAAAAAGGTGCACACGGAATCGAGGAACGCGGAGTTTACCGTATTCATCAGTTTGAAAAACAGGAAATGATTGTTGTTTGTAAGCCTGAAGAATCAAAGATGTGGTTTGAAAAGCTCTGGAAGAACACAGTTGACCTATTCCGTTCGCTCGATATCCCTGTTCGTACTCTTGAGTGCTGCTCAGGTGACCTCGCAGACCTTAAGGTCAAATCAGTTGACGTTGAGGCTTGGAGTCCTCGTCAGAAGAAATATTTTGAGGTTGGTTCTTGCTCAAATCTTACTGATGCTCAGGCTCGCCGCCTTAAAATCCGCGTAAAATCAAAAGACGGCAACTATTTTGCTCATACTCTTAATAACACAGTTGTTGCTCCGCCTAGAATGTTGATTGCTTTCTTAGAAAACAATCTTCAGGCTGACGGAACAGTTAAAATTCCTGAAGCGCTCAGACCTTATATGGGTGGACAGGAAGTTATTAAGTAAAGAAAAATGAAAATCTACGATATTTCGAGAGAATTGATGAGTGCGCCGATTTATCCGGGAGATATAAGTCCAAAAATGCGCCGTTCATCGGATATAAATAAGGGTGCAACCAGCAATGTGTCAGATATTCAAATGTGTCTGCATAACGGCACGCATATCGACGCACCGAAGCATTATTTTGATGATAAACACGATATTGTAGACCTTGGAACTTCCGTTTTCTGCGGAATTTGTGATGTCGTGTCCTTTGATGACCATATAACAGGGGAGGATATTGTCAAAAAAGTGCCTGCGGATTGCGAACGTCTGATTATAAAGTCATACGGCAAGGGAAGGCTTACATTTTATTCGCTGATGGATATTGTTTCTACTAAGCTGAAGCTTATCGGAATTGATGATATTTCTATTGGAATTGACAATGCCGATACCCAGATTCACCGCGAACTGCTGCAAAACGGAATTATAATCTTAGAAGGGCTTGATTTAACTAAAGTTCCTGATGGCAGATACGTTTTAGTATGCGAGCCGCTGAAAATTAAAGGCGCTGAGGCAGCGCCTTGTAGAGCAGTTCTTTTGAAAGATATTATGTTGTTTTGATAAACAAAAATGACGGTTTTTTAAAACCGTCATTTTTTGTTCCTATTTATTGATTTCTATTGCAAGCCCAGTTGCCTATAAGTTTATATTAATCTTTAAATGATAGTGTTTGCCCGCCCGCAGCTCGCGGCATTGAGTCGATACCGAGAAGAATTCCTGTTTTCGCTGAGTGGTAGTTAAGTCCGCCCTGCATCCAGGCAGCATACGGCTCTCTTATCGGGCCGTCGGCTGAAAGCTCAATTGTCGCACCTGCTGTAAACGAGCCTGACGACATAATTACAGGATCGTCATACCCCGGCATATCCCAAGGCTCAGGTGAAACGTATGCCTCAACCGGCATACCGTGCTGTAACCCCTGGCAAAATCCAATCATTTTTTCGGCAGAGCCCAGCACTATTGTTTGAATGATATCGGTGCGTTTTTCGTCGGATTTCGGCGTTACCTCGTAACCCTGCATCTCGAAAATTTTACTTGCAAAAATTGCGGTTTTTACCGCCTCGCCGACTGCGTGCGGTGCGTTGAATACACCGAGGTACATCTCTCTTGATGTACCAAGACTTGCGCCGACTTCCTTACCGATTCCAGGTGCAGTAAGACGGTTTGCGCATTTTTCAACCAAATCACGCCTGCCTGCAATATAACCGCCTGTCGGTGCAATACCTCCGCCCGGATTTTTGATAAGCGAACCCATTATAATATCCGCGCCGACGTCAGTAGGCTCTTGTTTTTCTACATATTCGCCGTAGCAGTTGTCAACCATAACAATGGTCTGCGGTGCGATGCTTTTTACAAGCTTTGTGATTTTCTCAATCTCAGAAATAGTGAGCGACGGGCGGGTTTCATAACCGCGCGAACGCTGAATATAAGCTATTTTTACAGGTGACTCGCTTAATCTCTTTTCGAGTGCTTCATAATCAATTTCGCCGTCGGTTGTAAGGTCGATTTGATCGTATTTTACACCAAATTCGGCGAGCGAACCGTCTTTCGGCGAAATACCGATAACACCACGTAAGGTGTCATAAGGCATACCCGCAACTGAAAGGAGCGTATCGCCCGGGCGAAGCAAACCGAAAAGTGCGACGGTGATGGTGTGAGTCCCTGAAACAAAGTTGTGACGGATAATGGCGTCCTCGGTATTCATAATCTGTGCGAAAACACGCTCAAGCGTATCTCTGCCTTTGTCGTCGTAGCCGTAGCCTGTGGTAGTGCCGAAACAGCTTTCCGAAACATTATTATCAATAAATGCTTTCAGCACCTTGTTCTGGTTGTATTCGGTGATTTCGTCACGTTCGCAAAACTGTTCTTTTAGCGAGTTTTCAGCCTCTCGTGAAAGTGCCAGCGTTTCTTTTGATATGTTAAAAAAACTCATTTAAATTCTCCTGTAAAATATTCTCCTGTCGGCACAAAGCCGTTTTTTATATAAAAATCTTTTAGTTTTTCTTCGCAGTAAATGTAAATGTCTTGTTTTTTATCAAGCAAATCATCAGTTATGCTTTTTAAAAGTACGGTTCCAAGTCCTGAACCTCGTTTAGTTATGTCAACTGCGAGCGCCGATATTACCGCTGAATTTTCCGTCTCCCAAAGAGTGTAGCAAGCTCCACCATCGGTCTGAATCAACCGCGCCGAGTTGTGGTTAAGTCTGAATGATAAATCCGAAACAAATTCGTTGTAATCAGGCATTGAAAATTCAGTTTTTAAAAGTGCATAAACCGATTTATAATCGGGATATGCGGTTGTATTAAGCCTTGCGCTCAATGGTAAGGAGTCATCGTTGTAAGAAATGACGGATGAGGCATATTTTAATACAACTCCTTTGTTTTCAGCGCAAAAATCATCATTGCAGAATACATTTTTAACGCCGTAAAACAATAGAAAATCTTTAATCTCTTCTCTTTCGGCATTGTCATATAGATACACAGTTGCGTTTGCGCTCAAAATGTTTATATAAGCAGTAATTTCGCCGTAAATTTCTTGCGAAAATGTTCTGCAAAATTCAAATTTTTTAAAGCATAAAGAATTTGATTTGATTTTGACAAGAAAAAGATTATCTGCTGTAAATTTATCAGTTATGTCAACCTGCTTTATCATATTAAAGCTCGCCGTTTGTAAGACTTTCAGCGGTCATTTTAACTAATTCATAAAGGCTTTCAACGTCCGATTTTGCCGCTACGCAGTAAGCCGAGTGAATATATCTGCAAGGTAGTGCAATATTAACGGTTTTAACACCGTTTCTTGACTTATGAATAGCACTTGCGTTTGTTCCGCCTGCTACGGCGGTTTTCAGCTGAGCTGAAATGTCGTTTTCTTTTGCGTTTTCAAGAATTTTATGAATAACCGTTTTATCATAAAGTGTGCCGTTGTCCATTAATGACAGCGCCGCTCCTTTACCGCAAATGCAGACGGTTTTGTCATCAGGCACACCGTAAAGGTCAGCCGCAGTTGTGGATTCAACTGTGATAGCGCAGTCGGGCGCTACCGAAAATGCGGTGACATTCGCACCGCGACAGCCGATTTCCTCTTGTACCGAGAAGCTGAAATATGTGTCGTATTTCAGCTTGGACTGAATAAGCTTAACCATTACCGCACAGCCGACTTTATCATCAAGTCCTCTTGCGGCTATTTTTTCGCCCATATCCTCAAATTTTGTGTCAAAAACGGCAGTATCGCCGATTTTAACCTGTCTTTCAGCGTCCGCCTTGTCCTTAGCGCCGATGTCGATACGTAAATTGTCGTTCTTCTGCACTTTTTTTCGGTCATCAGCATCTAAAAGATGAACTGCCGCACCGCCAATTACGCCGTAAATATCGCCGATTTTTACTCTTTTGCCGAAAAGCACCTTACCGTCGATTCCGCCTAAGTTATTGAATCGAAGATAACCGCCTTCATCAATGCCTGTTATCATAAAGCCGATTTCGTCCATATGTGCATCAAGCATAATCTTTTTGAGCGGTTTTTCTTTTCCTTTTTTAAAAACGATAAGGTTGCCGAGTGCATCAACGCGGTATTCATCGGCAAAATCCTTGATATCTTCTATGATCGCCTCGCGCATTTTTTCCTCAGAGCCTGAGGGTGAGGCAATCGCGCAGTATTTTTCTAAAAGGGTAAGCATAAAATCACCTAAATTGAAGTTATAAAGTTATAATAAATGGCGGCAGTTGCCGCCATTTCAGACAAAATTAAATTTCTGCATATTTTCTTCTCATAAGAAGAAGGTCTTTCATATCAAAGCTTCCGTCTTTGTTCATATCTGCCTCTTCAGGCATAGTTTTCTTTGCGCCGGTGTCCTTTTTAAGATATTTTATAAACTGAAAAACATCAAGTAAAGAAAAATTGCCGTCCTGATTTACATCGCCGTAAACTAATTTTGAAACATTGACAACAGTAGTAACAAGCGATTCGCTTCTTGAAGTCCATTCAACTGTGCTTCGCTCAAGCAATCTCATATCGCCGCCATCGTCCCATAAGAAAACAGGAATTTTGTAATTACGGCGCATATCTTTTACAAAGCTGTTTGCCCAGCTGACTTTTGTAGAGGCACTTGTAGTTTCATAAAAGCCGCATTCGCCGATAACAACGCCGATTTTGTAGGTATAGGCATAGTAATACCAGATATCCGCATAGCTTTTTCTTACGTTTTCTTTCATCTGGTCACTATAATTATACCAGTGAATATCCATAATCATATGGGTATCATTTTCAGGAAGATACAATCTTGAAACCTGATTTTCATACCACTGCGCACCGTAAGTCGGAAGCATTAAATAACGTTTATCATTATTGCCGCCAGAAGAACGCACAGTTTCATAGAAAATCTGATATAATTCATTCTGCTTTTTAAAGGACTCCTTGTTGTGGCCCCACCAGCATTTACCTGTTTGAGAATCACCGCAGCCGTCAAACGCATAAGTTGCGAGAATTTCGTTACCACCTTCCAATATAAGATGCTCGTCATAATCCTTAAAAGCAACGGCAACCTGTTCCCATATCTGGCGGTATTTGTTTTTAACTTCTTCCCATTCGCTGCCTGTAGCCGAGATATTAAGCCAGGTCTGGTCGTCGTGGTGCATATTAACAATAACATACATATCATGGTCATAACACCAGCTTACAACTTCTTTAACTCGGTTTAAAAAAGTTGTATTAAGAGTATAAACGCCGTCTTTATAAGTAGTCTGATAACCCCAGGTTACAGGAATTCTTACAGCGTTGAAGCCTGTTGCGGAAACCTTATCAATATAAGCTTTTCTCGCAGGCGAGGTATTATTCCATACAGTTTCCTGTTCAAGCGGCCCGGCGCCTTCTTCGTAACACTCAAGAGTATTACCCAAGTTCCAGCCGGCATCGATATTTTTTACAAAATCAATACCGTCTTTTGTAAACTGTTCTGTTTCGGCAGTTGTATCAGCAGATACTAAACCTGTGTAAGAGCCTGTGAAAACAATAGCTGCTACCAATAAAAATCCAATTAATCTTTTCATATATTTTCTCCATTCAATTGTATTTAGCAATTTTCCGTATACAATAATAACACTTTTTTATAAAAATTACAATATTTATTTTCCTAGATTCTCGGTTAACGAATTTGGAATCGTTTTCATTTACTATATTTGTATAAATAAGACAGATCTCAAATTTAATTATTGGTAAAATTGCAAAAAAAATTAATTAATGCTTGTAAAAAATATTAAATAATGGTATAATTTTGTTGAATTAATTTGCAAAGAATATTTAGGAGGTATTATTTATGCAAGGAAAAACATTTTTTAGAAAATTGTCATCGCTTCTTTTGACACTTATTATGGTTTTCTCCCTGACAGCAGGTGTTTCATCTGTAGGTGCAGCTGCGAAAGCTAAAGTTTCAAAAGTATCGGTAACAAACGCAAACAAAAAGGTTTTATATGTAGCAAAAGGCAAAAAGGTGTCTGTTAAAACAGATGTTAGCGTTAAACCTAACAAAAAAGCCAACAAAAAAGTTACATATAAAGTAAAAAGCAAAAAGGTAGCAACCGTTACAGCTAAAGGTGTTATCAAAGGTAAAAAAGTAGGCTCAACAAAGCTTACTGTTACTTCAAAGATCGACACTAAGAAGAAAACAACTGTAACCGTAAAAGTAACAACCCCTGTTAAAAAGGTTACATTAAATAAAACAGCTGCTACAATTTATACAGGTGATAAGCTTACTTTAAGCGCTTCGGTTACACCTTCAAAGAATACTTATAAGGGTGTAAACTGGAAAACTTCAAATGCTGCTGTTGCAACTGTTGAAAACGGCGTTGTTACTGCTAAAAAAGCAGGTACTGTAACTGTTACTGCAACTGCCGCTGACGGTACAGGCAAAAAAGCAACCTGTAAAATTACAGTTCAGAACAAAATCAGCGTAAATTCAATTTCAATTCTTAACCCTAATAGCAGAACAAGTTCAACAACTATTTCTGTTAACCTGAGTGAAGCTAAGACTTTAACAAAGGATAGCTTTACAGTTAAATCCAAATCGTATCAGAACGGTACTTATAAAACTAAACTTGAAGTTGACTCAATATACACAAAAGATAACAAATCTTATATCGTTTATCTTGAAGATCGTATGTATTCAGGCAATTACTATTCTGTGACTGTTTCTGGGCTTAATGGTATTGCTACAAGAGAAACATTCTTTAAGCCAGCAGGCAAATCTTATACTGCTCAGTATGTTTCTACAGTAGGTTCATATTATTATGACGATGACTATGATGAAGGCTTCTACCTTGACTTTGAAAATATGCTCGGAGGATATGAAGTAAAAGTTGTATCAGGCAAATTACCTGCAGGTTTAAAATTGGAAGACAACTTAATTTTAGGTAAACCAACCGCAGTTGCAAACAACCAGAAGGTTGTGTTTGCAGCTACTGACGAGTTTGGTACTGTTTCAAAAATTACCGTAAACTTTGTAATCGGTGATGCAACTCATATTTACGCTCAGAACAGAACATATGGTGTTGAAATAGATGACGAAGTGTATGCAAACACATATAACGAGTTTTATATTAAGGCAAAAGGCGGTAGCGGCTATTATAAAATTGAGCTTCTTGATACTTACGGTGGAAAGTTCTATTTGGATACTGAAGAAGGCGAAACCTTTTACGGCAGCTCTGCTTATGTATATACCTCAAGCTCAAGCTTAACAGCTGGTAATTATACTTTAAGAGTTAAATTTACCGATGAAGAAAATTCATCGCTTTCTGCAATAGGTACAATTACAATTGCCGTAACGAATGCATATAAAGTTACAGCTTCAATTAAAGATTTGACATATTCAGAATTGTGTTATTACAATATTTATACCGATAACGAATATTATACCTATATTGATTCTGAAGATAATACAGCTACAAAATATCTTCCTGCCGGCATATACAGAGTATATACTTTCGCTACTTTCGGCGAAAGAGTTGTGCTTGATAATTTTGTAGAAATTTCGGGCGACACAAAAATTACTTTTGCAAAGCCTGAGTGGTATACAATAAGCGGTAAAATCACCGAAACCAACGGCAAGAATATAAGTACGGCTGAGGTACGTTTGCGTGATAAAGAATACAATTCTACTTATGATTTCATTGACGACGGCACTGATTATAAATTTGGTAATATTCTTTCAGGTACATACACTTTAGAAGTATATATCAACTTAGGTTGGGGCAGCGGAATGAAAAAAGTTTATTCTACAACTTTAACAGTAGGTAAATCGAATGTTGTTTCTAATATAACAATTACTATTCCTGACGTTTCAGATACACCTGAAACCATAGCTTCTATTACAGAGCCTGATACTGTAAGT